>DASUPZ010000429.1:0-10808 GCA_036280855.1 Pyrinomonadaceae bacterium
ACCCACAGAAGTCGCGAATCCTTTTGTCGTTAGCCCTTCTGAAAGAACGCTCGAAAACTGAGCTTCAGAACCTGTTCACAACCTACTGAAGCTCCGCCATGCTTTGGATCGAACTAATCGTCCTGCTCGCGTGCATCGTTATTGGCGCACGACTTGGCGGGATCGCATTAGGTACGGTCGCCGGTATCGGACTCGCGATATTCGTGTTCCTTTTTGCGCTTCCGCCGGGTGGCCCACCGCCGGGCGTGCTCGGAATGATCATCGCCGTCATTACGGCGCTGGCCACTATGCAAGCCGCGGGCGGGCTCGACTATTTGATATCGCTTGCGGAGCGCATCATGCGAAAACGCCCGCAGTACATCACCTTTATCGCTCCTGTTGTGACGTATGTGCTGGTTTTCGCATCCGGTACAACTCATGTCATTTATGCTTTGCTGCCGGTGATTGCCGAAGTATCCCGCAAGGGCAACGTGCGTCCTGAGCGTCCTCTTTCAATCAGTGTCATTGCCGGTTTTCATGGAAATATCGCCTCGCCCATCTCGGCCGCGACTGTGGCGATGTTGGGCCTGTTCACTGCAAAAGGTTTGTCTCTGCCAATGCTGCTCGCGATCACCATACCTTCGACGTTCATCGCCGTGTTGATTGGCGCCCTCTCGGTGGCGTGGCGCGGTAAGACACTGGAAACCGATGCTGAGTATCAGCAGCGACTTGCGAAAGGCCTTGTCATCGCGGCGGAGGCGGAGGCGTTGAAGACGGTGAGCATGCGAAACGCACGCGGATCGATGCTGCTGTTTCTGATCGGGATCGTCGTTGTCGTACTGCTCGGGATCTTTCCGGCGTTGCGTCCGGTTTATGAAACCGGGAGCGGCGGTCTTGTCGATACGGATCAGGTGAGCATGGGCATGGCAATAATGATCGTGATGATCGCGGTGTCCGGGTTGACGATGCTTTTATTCAGGGCGTCGCCGGAGGCAACCTTAAAGGGAACGATCATGCGAAGCGGCCTGACGGCGATCATTTCGATCCTTGGAGTTTCATGGTTGGGTTCTTCGTTCTTCGAAGGCAATCGCGATCAGATTGTTGGTGAGATCTCAGGACTCGTACAACTTTTTCCGATCGCTTTCGCTATCGGAATGTTCCTGCTCTCAACTCTTCTTTTCAGCCAGGCGGCGACGGTTTCTCTGCTCATGCCGGTCGGCCTGGCGTTGGGTCTGCCGGTGCATTCTTTGATCGGGTTCTACCCGGCATCCAACGGCCTTTTCTTCCTGCCGACCTACGGCACCGTCCTCGCTGCTGTCTCATTCGACCAGACCGGGACCACCAGGATCGGAAAATACCTTCTCAATCACAGCTTCATGCGTCCGGGACTGGTCACGATGATCTCGGCCCTGGTTATCGCGCTGCTGTTGAGCAATGTGATGAAGTAAGAGTCAGCTTCACAGGATCAACATGATCTGCAGAGGCGGCCTGTCATTTCTGACAGTTACCCACTCATTTCCTGCCAAATAGAGTCCCCGTGGAGGGTCGATGAAGATTCATTTTCATGGCGCAGCCGGTGACGTGACGGGCTCCGCGTATCAGGTCGTCACCAGAGACGCCAGTATTCTGGTCGATTGCGGCTTCTTCCAGGGACGAAAAGAGGAAAGCGCAAAGAACAGGCGCAAGGGACAGATCGCCGGCGGCAAGCTTGACGCTGTCGTACTCACTCACGGTCACCTGGACCACGTCGGACGTTTACCGTTACTCACTCGCAACGGTTATAACGGACCGATCTTCGCCACGCGGCCAACCATCGATCTGGCGACGTTGATACTCAAAGATTCGCTTTTCCTGCAGCAGTCGGATCTGGAGCGGCAAAACCGCAGACGCAACCGTTCGAAGTTGCCGCCGCTTGAACCTTTATTCGAGGAAGCCGACGTCCGTAAGCTCAAGCCACTTGCCACGCCGGTTAAATACAACGAGCGTTTTGCAGTTGCTCCGGGTATCGAGGCCCGCCTGGTTGAAGCAGGCCACGTCATTGGATCCGCCAGCGTTGAATTGACCGTCAGGGAAAATGGCCACAAGAAGGTGGTCGTATTCTCAGGCGATCTTGGTCCTCGCGGCGCACCGCTTCTGAACGATCCTTCGCCATTCCAGCACGCCGATGCCGTGATCATGGAGTCGACTTATGGAGATCGTGATCACCGTTCACTTCATAAAACCGCGGTCGAGGGAAGAAAGATCATTGCGCGTGCGATCGAGAATAAATCGAAGGTGCTCGTGCCGATCTTCGCCGTCGGGCGTACTCAACTGCTGCTCTATTTACTGGCCGGTGCATTTCAACGAAAGACTCTGCCTCAGTTTCCGATTTTTCTCGACAGTCCGATGGCCATAGAAGCGACGAAGATTTATGGAAAGAACGACGAGCTGTTCGATGCCGAGGCGCGGCAGATGGTCGAATCAGGTGAGTTACGCCAGAACCTTACCAGCGTTTATCCGTGTCCCAGGCCGGAAGACTCTCAGGCTCTCAATGCGGCGAAAGGTCCGTGTTTGATCATGGCCGGAAGTGGTATGTGCAACGGCGGACGCATCATGCACCACCTGCGACATAACCTGCCTATACCGGAGACTGAAATATTAATCGTCGGTTTTCAATCTCAGCGTTCGCTGGGCCGCAAGCTGGTCGACGGTGAGAAGTCGGTGACGATCTTTGGTGAAGAGATCCCGGTGCGAGCGTCGGTCCATACGATGGGTGGTTTCAGCGCGCATGCGGGTCAAAGTGATCTGCTCGACTGGTTCTCTAACCTTGCGGCGTCACGCCCGCGCACGATTATCACGCACGGTGAGGATCGTGCACGGAAGGTGTTCAGCGACCAGATACAGTCGCGGTTTGGAGTGCAGACCGAGTGTCCTGTGATTGGTGATGTCATTGAAATTTAGCCACGGATGACGCGGATTTATTATGGAAAACACAATACAGAGAACAGACGTTGTCAGTCTTGCTGACGAGACGGAAGTCAAGCAAGTTTTAATCGACTCGGTTATGGGTTTATGGGACGTGGTCAACAATCTGACGCGTCTCCAACCGTCACACAGAGATCGTTATCGCGTAACGATCTTCGGATCGGCAAGAGCCAGACCAGGCACCATCGCCTACGACGAAACCAAACGCGCTGCAAAGGCACTCGCAGCCATGGGCTGCGACATCATTACGGGTGGTGGTCCAGGACTGATGCAGGCGGCAAATGAAGGTGTAGATGCTGCCGGTGGTTCCCGATCGGTAGGCATCCGGGTTGACCTTCCTTTCGAACAGGAAGTGAACCCCTTTGTTGGGCTCGCATTCGAACATCGCACTTTCTTTACCCGGCTACATCACTTCGTACTCGCCTCGGATGCTTTCATCGTCGCGCCCGGCGGCATCGGCACGGTGCTCGAGACGATGATGATCTGGCAGTTGCTCCAGGTTCATCACCTTAAACAAACGCCATTGATTCTCGTGGGCAAGTTGTGGCCTGGGCTGGTCGAGTGGGTGCGCACCTCGATGCTCAATTTCGAGACACCTCTAATCAATGAGGAAGATGTAGATATCCCGTTCTGTGTGGCCAGTGCGGACGATGCGATCGCGATAATTCGCCGTCACCGTGAGGCGTGTGGATTTCCGGAGAATTCTCACTCAGCAAGGAACTGAACATGTCGAGTGCAACAGACCACGTAGCAGCATTACCTCGAACGCCGTTAGCCGGCTTTCTTCGAAGCCCGATCAACTGGTTGTTCATTTTTATTCCAATCACAGTAGCGCTCGAACATCTCGCACACGTATCCGCGCCAGTGCTGTTCTTTCTCGCGGCTGTTTCAATCGTTCCGATCGCCGCGTTGATCGTCCGTGCCACTGAGCAGATCGCGCACCGCACTGGTGATGCCGTCGGCGGATTATTGAATGCGACTTTCGGTAATGCACCCGAATTGATCATCGCACTCGTGGCGTTGAAAGCCGGCTTACTCGACATGGTTAGAGCGTCGCTGGTTGGCGCGATACTGGCCAACCTGTTACTTGCTCTGGGCGTTGGATTTTTAACCGGCGGCTTGCGCTTTCACGATCAACGGTTCAACCCGACTGCCGCGCGTGCTTACAGCACGATGATGTTTCTGGCTGCCGTGAGCCTGACAGTGCCGAGCGCTTTTAGTCGCGTCCTCGCGCCCAATGAAGTGATTCGGCAGGAACAGTTGCTCAACCTCGGCATCGCGATTCTTTTACTCGTCGCTTACGCGCTCTACATTTTGTTTTCACTTAAAACACATTCCAGTGTCTTTGCCAGTTTAGATACTGGACATGAGGCCGCACATCATGGGGAACAATGGGGAGTCGCTCGTGCTGTGATTAGCTTACTGGGAGCATCTGTTTTTGCTGCATGGATGAGCGAGATACTCGTCGGTGCGGCAGAAGAAACCGGCAAGGCACTGGGAATGTCGCAGGTGTTCATCGGTATCGTTTTTGTGGCTATTGTGGGTGGAGCAGCGGAGAGCGGTTCCGCGGTGGCGATGGCCCAGAAAAACAAGATGGACTTGTCTGTCGGCATCGCCCTCGGAAGTTGTATACAGATCGCGCTCTTCGTCGCGCCGCTGCTCGTGTTGGCAAGTTACTTCATTGCTCCTCAACCGCTCGAGCTCGCATTCAGCCGTGCTGAGATCGGCTCTTTGATGATAGCGGTCCTGATCGGGGCCATGGTTTGTGGCGACGGCCAATCCAACTGGTACAAGGGAGTACAACTAATCACTGTCTACGCAATCATTGCGATGATGTTTTATCTCATCCCTGACATTGCCAGATAAAACTTACTGGGAGACGAGCGGGATCTGCGAAGCAACCTGCAAGTCCATCAGTCCGTAAAGGCGCCGGTCGACCTGGAAGAACAACGCCGCCTTCCGCGAGGGAATCACCTTCTCGACCATCGGAATGTATTTCTGCCGTGTTTGTGCCTGCTGGACCTGAAGGGCAGCCCAACGGTTGATCATGCTGCTTGCTTGAGCATCGGTAAGCGTCTTCTGATTCGCCGCATACTCTTTGATGATCGCATAAAACTCGTCATAGATTTTGGACATCTGGCCGGTGTATTCGTCGTACACGGGCCAAAATTTTGTCGCTTCAACATCCGTGAGCGGCACGTTCAGCGCAATCAACTTCTTTTTGTCGGACCGCAGGTCACGGCGCAGCAGGGCAAGGTCTTTTTCAATCTCGATACCGGATTCGGTCTCTCTTTGTGCAAAAGCGGTACTGCTTGCAGCCGTCAGGACAAGCATCAGCAGAAAACATGAAAGAAACGTTTTGGCCATGATCTATCTCCTCAATTTGTTAGTTTGTCGCCGGGACGATTGAGGAGTTTTTACCCGCTGCGCTGACCTTGAAGTAACTGGAAGAATTGACAGGTTTGAGGTTTGAGGGTTTGAGTGTCTTTGCACGAAAAGTCATGTCAATCCTGATAATCATGTTAATCCTGTGAAGCATGCCTTTCGAGTTGGGCGTTTTTTACAGGATTTACAGGATGGACATGATTTACATGATGATCATTGACACGCGAAACTGACTTTTCGTGCAAAGCCGGTTTGAGTGTTGTTTTCGTCCCCCTGATTGCACTGTAAATAGTGACAGTATCGAAGCGCCTGCCTGCGGCTAGAATTCTCACAACAACAAGAGGAGAACGGATTATGGAGATAAAGCCGCAGGCAATGGCAATTCCGCCGGATACCGGTCAACTTCCACAAGGTAAGTACGGTCCTGTCTACCCAAAAAGTCCGGCCTGTCACGGTTTCACGATCATCGCCAAAATCATCCCTGGCCGTGAGCCTGTCTTTCACGAGTATGCGCGAAACATCGAAGCGGCTTTGGCGGAGCACCCCAATGTTCTTGCGCCTTTGAAACTTCATTACCTGCGCTGGGTGCTGTTTCCCATCAATGGCGACACCTACTTCATGTACCAGGGAATTTTCGATACTGACTTCGACAAGTACACGGAAGATGCGGTGGCGCTTTTCGTCAGCCTGGGCGTGAACACTGTTTTCGAGAATCTCGAGGGATTTCCCACTGACTGGAAGACGAACCCTGAAGCATTCATCAGGTTTGTTCGGAACCATCAATGTCCGAGCTTTTTGGAATACGGTGAGTATCCATTCTTCAGTGCTGATGAGATCAAGAAGGGATTGCAGGTCAGGGCTGCGTTATCAGAAATGCTGGATCAGATGCAGTAACACTGTTCCACGAAGGGTTGAGAGGTTATGAGCTCGAAACTTGCGGCCCGCACCTATAACCAGCTTCATCTAGCGCGCAAGTACACGCCTGGAAAGCGCCGCCTCAGCATTTACTGGACGTGGAGCTATCCATGGGAAACGCAGCGCGATCCGGCATCGCTGGAAAACCGTTTCTCGACGATGACCGAAGTGCGCACCGTGCTCTGGCCGGCCTACGAAACACCGGAATGGAGCGCCGCGCAATTTCTTCAAGGCATCGCCGGCACGCTCGAATTGTTTCACCGCTCGACCTTGAGCTTTCAGGAAATTGCAGGTGAAGTCACGGGCCATCCCGTGGCCGTGTTCCAGCGCATCGATCAGGCCGGATACAAACAACCGATCGATGAGCGCATACTTGCAGACACAGACACATTGCTCGTCTTCGGGTTGGACCATCTGCCTTCAGAGCAGACAGCCTCGGCAGAGGAAATCGAAGCGATCAGAGAGTGGCTGAAACGTGAGGGCACCTGCCTCATGATTGGTCCACATCACGACGTCGGCTTTGTCGAAGACAAACAGCAACAACAAACGGAATATCAGCACCACGGCGATGCACTCGTGCCGCGCCAGCAGCGGTTCAGCCAGTACACGCGCTCGCTAATGACTGCGTTCGATGTTCCAGTGATAAATCAGTGGGGACTGCGTCCGGCGTTAGTAAAAGGGACCAGGGACATTGTTCCATTAACTACGTTCCGCGATCTGGACCACCTTGGCCTGCTCAAGGGCGTCCCCACACTGAACTTCCATCCACATCTGCCGCACTACGCATTAACAAACGACGACGGCCGGAAGGTGAGAGTGCTGGCGCGCCAGCCGATCGATCCCGATCGCCCGCACCCCTTCACTGCGGCGGGCAACACTGAATTCAACTGTCTTCTCTGGCTGCCACCTGATAACGGGCGTGCCGGCGACATCGTGATGGTTGATTCGACGAACTTCACTACGCTCTTCGGCGGCACGGAGAGCCTGAAGAATTTCTGGAAGAACATCGCCACGGCGTAAGGGAGACGATCGTGAGTTCCTTACTCGAACTGGACGACATACAAAGCGGCGTGTTGCGTCCACGTCCTGCTCCGTACGTTGCGACTTACGTCGTACTGCGCATTGACGATCGCAGCGCGGGGCGCGAGTTGATGAGTAGAGTGTCGAAGGTTGTGACCTCGGCAGCCAATCCGAACAGCCCGTTGGCAGACACATGGGTCAGCGTTGCACTCACTTACCAGGGCCTGAAAGCACTGGGTGTTCCCCAAACGTCACTCGACAGTTTTTCATGGGAATTTCGGCAGGGAATGAGAGCGAGGGCGAGGGACCTGGGTGATGTTGGACCAGGCAGCCCGGAGAATTGGGAGGAGCCATTCGGCACCGAGGATGTTCACGTTGTAATCGTGGCAGTTTCGCCTGATGAAGAAAAACTGGAAGCCGCTCTTGCTCGCGCGCGAAACACTTACCAGCAGATGAAGGGTATCAAAGCGATCTGGCGTCAGAATTGTCATGCCTTGCCGAATGAGAAAGAGCCTTTCGGATATCGAGACGGGATAAGTCATCCCGCGATCGAAGGAAGCGGCATTCCTGGAAGCAATCCCAGGGAAGAACCACTCAAAGCAGGTGAGTTTGTACTGGGCTACCCGGATGAGCTTGGCGGAATTCAGAAGACCGAGCCTGAAGTGCTCGGACGAAACGGCACCTACGTTGTATTCCGGAAGTTGCATCAACGCGTTGCTGAGTTTCGTCGCTACCTGAAATCGAGTTCAACCACTCCGGACGATGAAGAACTACTCGCTGCCAAGATGATGGGGCGCTGGCGTAGTGGTGCTCCACTCGCTTTGTGCCCGTTTCACGACGACCCCGAACTAGGCGCCGATCCGCTGCGCAATAACCATTTCCTTTTCCAGGCAGACGATCCGGCAGGGTTGAAAACACCGGGCGGCTCGCACATACGTCGCACAAATCCGCGTGATGCATCAATCGCGGGTGTCGCCAGGATTCATCGCATGATTCGACGTGGGACTGCTTATGGTCCATTACTTCCCGAAGGCGTGCTCGAAGACGATGGCGCCGATCGCGGGCTTATGTTTGCTTTTGTCGGAGCACATATCGGCAGGCAGTTTGAATTCGTCCAATCGGAATGGATCAACGATGGCGTCTTCTTTGGAGCTGGTTCCGATACTGATCCGATCATGGGCTCGAATGGCGGAGCCGGCGATTTCACTGTGCCCCGTAAGCCAGTGCGGAGGCGCTGCCAGGGAATACCGCAGTTTGTTGTGACGCGCGGCGGTGAATACTGCTTCATGCCCGGACTGAAAGCACTGCATTGGCTTGCTTCACTGGATTGACATGATTATCGGGATTATCAAGATGGTGCTTTGCACCTTCGTCTGTCTTGGATCAGTAACGGCGCAGGTGAGAGGTGTTTATCCGCTCGGTATGAGCGCTACTAATTCCGGAGTTACACCCGCACCGGGTTTTACTTACTCGAATCAACTACTCATCTACTCACGAGATCAACTCAAAGGACCTGACGGCGAGGTTCTCGCCACGGGCAATAACTCCGTGGTGATGGACATGAACACCCTCGCGTGGGTTAGCAGCAAGGAAATTTTTGGCGGCGCCAGGTTCTCGATGTCGGCAACATTGCCCGTTGCCAATAACTCTCTCACTTCAGACCTCGCCGGGCAGATCAGCGGTGGTAGCGGTTTTGCTGACTCCTATTATCAACCGTTCATTTTAGGTTGGAACAAAGATCGCATCGCAATTCGCGCCGTTTACGGCTTCCTGGCGCCAACCGGAAGGTTCGACGCTGACGCTGACGATAACGTCGGCTCCGGTTATTGGACCCACGCTCTGTCGTCGGGGCAAACCTTCTACTTGTCTGAAAGCAAAGCCACGTCGATCTCTACGTTCCAGATGTATGAGTTTCACACTTCGCAAAAAGAGACGAGGATTCACCCGGGCCAAACCTTGAACCTCGACTATTCAGTCACTCACGCGATCAGGTTGGGAGATGAGTCGAGCCTTCAAGTCGGGCTTGTTGGGTACAACCAGTGGCAAACAACGGATAAGACCGGGCCGACCATCACTCCGCAGCAGGCAGCCGCGCATTACAAGGTAAACGCATTAGGCTTTGTGTCAAACGTGATGCTGCCGTGGCACAAAGCGAGTGTGGGTCTCAAATACTTCAAGGAGTTTGCAAACCGCTCGACGTTTCAGGGGCACTCGGTGCAAATATCGGGTTCGATCTATTTCTAATGGAAGAGTTAATTGTACGAGGGTGGGAAGGTCTCATTGATCGCATCGGTGGTCCAATGACCTTTCGTCTCATTCTTCAGCCCCTGATGGCAGCTCTGCTGGCACTGCGCGCCGGGTTGAAAGATGCTCGTGAGAATCGGCCTCCTTACTTCTGGACACTGCTTACCGATCGTTCTCAGCGAGGTGATCTGTTGCGCGAGGGCTGGCGATCGATTGCGAGGGTGTTCATCCTGGCCGTCGTTATGGACCTCATTTACGAGTGGGTGATGGGCCGGTGGTTTTATCCGTTCGAAACTCTCACCGTCGCGATCCTGCTGGCCGTAGTGCCCTATGTCGTCCTGCGTGGTCCAATCAACCGCATCGCCCGGCGTTGGGTCCGCACACCTGGAGTAGAGGTCTGAAATGTTTGACGTCATCGTCATCGGAGCCGGACCTGCGGGTGTCGTCGCCGCCCTTCGAGCCGGTGACCAGGGCGCAAAAACGGCGCTGGTTACGCGCGATCTTTTTGGCGGCATGGCCGCGAATGACGGGCCGGTTCCGGTGCGAACCCTCGCGCATGCGGCGCGGCTCATCCGTGATGCACGTCAGTTGGGCCAATACGGCGTTCAAGTTGGAGTGCCGGTGCTCGATTATGAGTTGTTACTGAAGCGCGTGCGCGAGGTGACCTGCGACGTACGCGCGCATTCTGCGTTTCGACGACAAATCGACGACGTGGGTGTGACGGTTCATGAGCAATGCGGCGCTGTTCGTTTTGTTGATCGAAACACTGTCGCAACCGCAAGCGGATTAGAACTTCAAGGTAAGCACTTTGTCCTTTGCACTGGCGGCGTGAGTCGTCAATTAGCGGTTCCGGGATTCGAGCTGACGGCAACTCACAGCGATGCATGGAAGCTGAGAGAAGTTCCACCTTCAATGCTCGTGATTGGAGGCGGCGCTACGGGCGCGCAGGTGGCGTCTATCTTCAACGCGTTCGGTTCCAAAATTCAGCTCTTCCATGCCGGCCCGCGAATCCTTCCGGCAGAGGATGAAGACGTTTCTGCCGCAGTTGCGTCCGGCTTTCGCAAATCCGGCATTGAAGTGAAAGAAGGTTTCGGCGCTATCGATTCGTTTGAAGCGACACCGACAGGCGTACGGATGAATTTTTCTAAAGACGGACACCACGAATCCGCGGAAGCGGCGCTCGCGGTGACGGCGGTCGGCTGGTTAGCAAACACCGCAGGGCTGGATCTGCATAAGGCTGGGGTCGAAACTGATAACAGGGGATTTATTCGAGTCGATCACTTTCTTTGCACGTCAGCCTC
>DASUPZ010000430.1:0-14607 GCA_036280855.1 Pyrinomonadaceae bacterium
GCCTCGCGGTTTCAGCAAACGAGCGCCAGAAGTGTTCGGCGAGCTCGACCGAGAAGTTTCCGATCATCTGCCGTCGCGTCTGAACTTCGTAAACAAGGTAAAAGCGGCCCGAGAGATCGATCACCGATCTGCACAGCGCTTCGTCCATCGGCACGAGGGCCTCGCCATAACGATTGATGCCGGCCTTGTCGCCGAGCGCCTGGACGAGGGCCTGGCCCAACGTGATTGCAATGTCTTCGACGGAGTGATGATCGTCGATCTCGAGGTCGCCCTTGCACTCGACCTGCAAATCGAAGAGCCCGTGCTTCGCAAACAGTTCCAGCATGTGTTCGAGGAACGGCACTCCGATGGCGATGCTCGAACGTCCGCTGCCGTCGAGATTCAGCTCCACACGGATGTCCGTTTCCTTCGTCTTGCGATGGACACTCCCGACTCGCTCGATGTTTTTAGCTACAGGTTTCACGGATTTTTTCCAGCAGGTAATCATTCTCCTCAGGTGTGCCGACACACACCCGGAAATAATCTCTCAACATCGGATAACCACTCACATCACGAACAAGAATGTCGTGCGCGAGTAGATCCGAGAATATCTTTTTAGGATCTATCGCGGATCTGATCACCATGAAATTTCCGCGTGAATCCACAGGTTCAAGCCCACGAACTTTCGCTAACTCAGCAACCAGCCGCGCCCGTTCCTCAATAATCCGCGTAATCCGCGGTCGCAGTTCGCTCTCGTAATTCTCGATCGCAACTTCCGCCGCGATCTGCGAAAACGCATTCAGGTTGTAAGGCAAAACCGCCTTCCGGATCTCACGCGCAAGCTCGGGCGCAGCCAACAGATACCCGAGCCGCAGCGCCGCAAAAGCCATCGCCTTCGAGAACGTCCGCAACACAATGAGGTTCGGGTGTTCATTCAACAACGGCACAGTCGTGTGTTCTGCAAACTCGTGATATGCCTCGTCGATCACTACGAGCCCACGTGACGTCCGCAACAGACTTCGCAACTGATCGTCATCGATCACGCAGCCGGTTGGATTGTTTGGAGAACAGATGATCGTGACGTCGGGCTGCTTTTCTTCGACCATCCTTTGCAACGCCGCACCGTCGTACTGCAAATCTTCAGTCAACGGAACACTCAACACGTCGCCGCCAAGCACGGTGGCAACTTGCCGGTAGAGTGCGAAAGTCGGCTCTGAGATCAGCACGGTTTTTCCGGCTGCGATCGTGACCATCAACAGCGCCTGGATCAGCTCGTTGGATCCATTGCCCGCGATGATTCCGTCGGGTTTCCAGTGGGCAAACTCAGCCAGCCGTTCGTGCAAACTAGTCGGTATGAAGTCGGGATAGCGAGACCACTTGCGCGCTGCAAACCTGCGCAGCACTTCGTCTTTGATCCGCTCCGGCGCGTCCCACGGGTTCTCGTTTTGATTCAGCTTCACCGAGGCGCGGTGTGGCGAGAGCGTGTAAGCGCGTAAAGCACGGACCGCGGATTTAATAACATCACTCATAAAAAAGTTTAGTTCAGAGTTCAACCTTTTAGGTTGTCCGTCGGTGCAAGCTAAAGCTTGAACTCTGAACAAGACCTTTTGCGCGGATTGACGCAGATCGGGCGTGTGCGTCCAACCCCTCGCATTGCGCCAGAATAGCGACAGCTTCGGCTACCGAAGAAAAGGCTGCTTTCGAGTATTGCAACAGGCTTGTTCGCTTCACGAAATCGTAAACACCGAGCGCCGAGGAGAAACGCGCGGTTCGTCCAGTCGGCAACACATGGTTTGGGCCGGCAATGTAATCGCCGACAGCCTCGGGCGTGTACGCCCCGAAGAATATCGCACCCGCATGATGGATCTTCGCTGCTATCGCTTCGTCATCGCTGGTGATGATCTCGACGTGCTCGGGCGCAAGCTCGTTGACTATCTCGCACGCCTCATCCAGCGCCTCAACCAGAACGATCGCGCCGTACTCCCGCAACGACGCACTCACGATCTCACGCCGCGGCAGCAATGCAGTTTGACGCTGAACTTCCTCCGCAACCTTCTTCGCAAGCGCCTCACTGGTCGTAATCAGAATCGCCGACGCATCTTCACCATGCTCAGCTTGTGCCAGCAGATCCGCGGCGATCAGATCCGCGGATCCGCTTTCATCCGCGACGATTACTACTTCTGAAGGACCAGCGATCGAGTCGATTCCGACCACACCAAAAACCAGCTTCTTCGCCGCCGCAACGTATTTATTCCCCGGTCCGGTGATCTTGTCCACGCGCGGCACCGTCTGCGTGCCGAATGCAAGTGCCGCTATCGCATGGGCGCCGCCGACCGCGTACACCTCAGTCACATCGAGCTCTAACAACGCAGCGGCTACAGCAGGACTTTGGACGAGCGTTCGCGGTGGCGTGGCGACAACGATTCGCTCAACACCCGCAACCTGCGCCGGCACAACATTCATTACCACTGACGACGGATAAGCCGCCGTCCCGCCGGGCACGTACAAACCCACTCGCTCGAGCGGCGTGATGCGTTGGCCCAACCGAACGCCGGGCGCGGGTTCCACCGTCCATGATTCTTCGACCTGACGTTTGTGAAATTCGCGAACGTTCCTGATTGCAAGACGAAGAGCTTCAAGCAAATGTTTATCAACGCCCGCCGCGACGCGACGAAGCTCCTCTTCCGCGATGCGCAGCTCCGACGGCTTCAACTCAACCTTGTCAAAACGCGCCGTGTAATCAATGAGCGCCTCGTCACCGCGCGTTCGCACATCCTCGACGATCGACGTGACGATCTTTATCAACTCCGCATCGAGCGCCACTGAACGCGCAGCCAGATGCGACAGCCACTGGTCAAGTGTCTGCCGGTCACTGCCTCGAATCGTTCGTATCAGGCTCATTGATTACTGTTCAGCACCGTCTCCAGAGTTTTGATCAGCGACGTTACTTCTTCCGATTTGAGTTGATAACTGGCGCGATTAACCACCAGACGCCCGGTCGACTGGGTGATCTCCTCAACCACCGTCAACCCGTTTTCACGCAGCGTGATTCCAGTTTCAACCAGATCGACAATCATGTCGGCAAGGCCGAGCGCAGGCGCAAGCTCCACGGAACCGGAGAGCTGGATGATCTCGACTGGAATACCGCGCGAGCCGAAGTGAGTACTCGCAATGTTTGGATACTTCGTCGCGACGCGAATCATCCCCTGCACTTTCGTCATTGCGTCCGCATCCGCAGCCGCAACCACCATCCGGCAACGCGAGATATCAAGATCGAGCGGCAACAAAAGATCAGCCTCCGACTCGAGCAGCACGTCGCGCCCCACCACACCACAATCAGCAATCCCATGCTCGACGTAAACGGGCACGTCCGCGGGCTTCACGAAGAGAAAGCGGTAACGGCCCGTCTCATCCATGAGCGCCGGCCGCCGCGAATTCACCGCACCCTCGCCCAGGCGAATGCCCGCGCGCGCGAGCAGCGGCAGCGCGCTCTCCTGCATTCTCCCTTTTGCGATCGCGATGGTAATCATGAAATCTTTCTTCCGAGAACTTCCGTGAGCGCATCGAGATTCAGCACGAAACCTACCGCCGGCTCCGCGCGGCCGAAGTTTCCTGTCAGACCATCGTAACGGCCACCACGACCGACACTCGATCCCGCGCCGTGCACGTAAACTTTCATACTCAAGCCCGTGTAGTAATCGAGACTCGAAACATCGCCCAAATCGATGTCAAACGAATCCTCAAGCCCGAGCCGCTCGATCTCGTTCCAGAGCTCTTCAAGTGAATCCAACGCGGCGACGGATCGCGGGTTGGTGATCGTTTCGCGCGCCGTTTGAATCACTTCGCGTTTGCCGGTCAGGTGCGTTGGTTCTGCAAACGTGTGCGCTTCACGGCTGTTGCCGTTTTGCAGAAACCGCTGCAACTCCGCCGCTTCACGTGTGTCGATCAAACGTCGCAACTGCTCTCGCGCGGGCGGTGCCAGATTGAGATCGGCTGCGACGCCGTTGAAGATCTCGACGTTATTGATCGTGATGCAGTAGCTCGACTTTAAATCCAGGCGCGAAAGGATCTCGGCGGCGAGACGGAGCACTTCGAGATCGGCCGGCGTACCTCCGGCGCCGATGAGCTCGCAGCCGAGTTGTGTGTTCTCTCGCCGCCATTCGGCGTGCGATTGTGTCTGCTGGCGAAACACCGGAGCCGCGTAACAAAAACGAAGCGGGCGGGGACGTTCCGACAACAACGTTGCAGCCATGCGCGCGACCGAGCTTGTCACATCAGGACGTAGCGCAAGCAAATGCCCGTCGTTGTCGGTAAAACGAAAACCGCGCTGCGCTTCGCGCTGGCCCATGCCCTGTTCAAACAGATCGTAGTAATCGACAGACGGCGTGATCACCTCTTCGTAATTCCAGCCTTCGAAAACTGACATCGCCACATCTTCGACGGTGCGACGCAGCCGCGCCTCGGCGCCGATGTAGTAACGCATTCCCGCTGGAATTCTTGAAGTCATAACATGTAAATCTTAAAAATCCTGTAATCCTGTCAAGAGCCGGTAATGAAGGGGCGCGACTGAAGAATATAAATCTGTCCCTTCATATAAGCCCATTCGATGTCCTGGTCGCGGCTCCCGAACAGACGTTTGATACTTGTCGCAGCGCGCACGAGTCGACGAATCACATCGTCAGTCAAGACAACGCGGTCGCCGGTGATCGGCACTTCCTTCACGCCGCCATTTTCGTCAAACGTCAGCAAACTGTCTTCCGCCGAACGCGTCAACACCTGGATGGCGTTCGTGCGCGGGCGAAAGATTATCTGCTCCGCGATTCTCTGCCCTTCGACGACCTTGATGCCCAACCCTCTCTTCGCACTGATGTAGATCGCGCCTTTGTTTTCAATGTCGAATGGATCGGTGCTGATCATCACTCCGGAACTCTCCGAGTTGATCCCTTCCTGAAGCAGCACGGCCATGAAGATCTTCGAGTGGTCCACACCCGCGCGTTCCCGCGCTTCATACGCTTCGAAGTTCCACAACGACGCCCATACTTTTCTGATCGCATCGATCAACTCCTGATCTCCGCGAACATTCGGAACCGTCGTGTAGAGTCCGGCGCCACTGAAGTTTGGCAGATCTTCAGAGTTTGACGAACTGCGCACAAACAGCCCCTTGCCCGCATACTCGCGCGCGACTTTCTCGAGTACCACACGCCTCAGGTCCGGATCAAACTCAGCACCTTCGATCGTCTGTCGAAGCTGGACCAGCTTCTGGCGCCTGTACGCCGGATCGTGAACAAACTTGTGCTCATTCAGCAGCCCGAAGATCGTATCGTCCAGTTTGTTTTGTTTGATGAACTCATCGTAGTAGTGAAACGGAATCGTAAACCCATTCGGCACGACGATGCCCGGCAAACGAGCGTTCATCACCTCGCCGAGATTTGCCGACTTGCCGCCAAACGCCAAACTCGATCGCGAACGCTGCTGCGTGAGGCTCAACAAACGCGTCTCGGACAAGTTGAACCGCGGCTTCATCACGTCGAGACGTTCGGCCTGACGCCGTTGATACTCACGCAACTGGTCCATGTCAGCGCGCTTCATCGTGTAGGTCTCACGCAACGTTTCAAACGACATCCACCAGCCGTCGTACTGCTTGAACAGCTCCTTCGCGTTCTTTATGTAAGCGTTGGGAATGCCCCAGCCTCTTGCCAGCAGGTTGATGTGCGAAAGGGGCGTCGAGGGTTGCGACGTGATGATGCCCGCAACCGGTGGCAGGTGGACCGGCACTTCGTCGAGCACGAGGATCTCATTGGATCCGATCTCAACGTGGTCGTCGAGTTTTGTAATGATGTGAATACGACCCAATCCCTTCGCGACGTTCAGCGCCTGGTAACCCATCTCTTTTTGGATTTCGCTTAGCAGCAGGCGCTGCACTCCGGCGAGCGATCGCGAGACTTCGTCCTGCCGCAGCGAGTTTGGCTTGTATGCGACGGGTTCGAAAAACGACTTGTTGATTATTTCAAACGTGAGCTGAATCAGATCGGCCGGGATCATATCGCCTTCCCAGAATTCGAAGGTCCAGCGCTTAACGGGAGTCTGATACGCGAGCGTGCCGAGTATGAAGCGACGATTGGCACTCATGTAGTTGTTCTTAAAGAAATCCGCGCCGCGTTCGAGCGAGAGATACGTGGCGTTGACGAAGTCTTTATGGAAGACGTAACGCTTTTTGTTCACATAATAGATCTTGTTGCCGTCTTTGCGATCGATCACAAACATGACGTTCGGTAGCGCATAAGGCGTGTTTGCGTCGAGCACCATCGACAGTTCGTCAAATTCTGCTCGCGAGGTGATCTTTGATAGAGACTTCGGGCCTGTCTGGGCAAATGCGGAAAAAGCCAGGACACAGATTAACGCGGATAGTAAGAGCGGATTTTTTCGAATCATACTTTTTTGGCTGAACGCGTCAATAATGTTACCAGATCGTCGATGTGGTGCTGCTCGGTCAGGAAGCTGTTGATGTTTACGCGCATTGCGCGGCGGCCGTGAAGGACCGTCGTAGTCAGCCAAGCTTCACCACTGCGCTCGATCACCTGCTGAAGACGTTGTTGGAGACGATCTGTGTCGGGGCCGGGCATATTGGGGTCGGGCAGGAAACGAAAACAACATACTGCGGTTTCGACTTCGCCCACGCGTTCGAAGTTCTGGAGTTCGTCGATCCGCTGCGCCAGGTATTTGGTGAGATTGATCTGGCGTTCGACCGTCTTCGCGTAACCCTCGCGGCCCATGAACTTCATCGCCATCCAGAGTTTCAGCGAGTTGAAGCGTCGCGTTCCCATCTGGCCGTAACGGAAGAAGTCAAACTCGACATCCGCGCCGCCGCGGTCCTCACTCAGATACTCCGGAGTCATATCAAACGCATCCCGCAACACGCGTCCACCGTCACGCACGAGAGTGGCGCCACACGAGAATGGGACAAACATCCACTTGTGCGGATCGAAAGTAATCGAATCGGCGAGCTCGATGCCGTGCAGCTTGTCGCGATGTTCCGGCGAGAAGGCGAGCGTCCCGCCATACGCAGCATCGACGTGATACCAGCAATTATTTTCGCGAGCAATCGCAGCGAGGGATTCGAGTGGATCGATCACGCCCGTGGAGGTCGTGCCGGCCACGCCGACAACACAACACGGAACACGTCCCGCGACTAGATCGCGCGAGATCGCTTCGCGCAGTGGATCGAGAAGGATGTGAAACCTATCGTCTGTCGGGATCTTCCTCAAGCCTTCGCGGCCGAGACCAAGAATGTCGGCGCTCTTGTCGATCGAGTAGTGACACTGCTCTGACGCGTAGATTACGAGATCTCCGGACGCGATCCGCACACCACGATCTTTGATGCCCGAGGCAACACTATCGCGAGCACACTTCAACGCGATGAGGTTCGCCTCGGAGCCACCACTCGCGAGGGTCCCAAAACTCTTTGGACCATAATTCAACAGATCACACAGCCAGCGGATCACACGCGCTTCGATCATCGCCGACGTTGGTCCATTGCGCCATGCGCCCGCATTCTGATTGAGCATCGCAGTCAACGCATCGGCCCAAACGCCGATCGGCAGAGGCGTTGGATTAAACTGTCCGAAATATCTGGGGCTCGGCACACCCATCGCGTTTGGCGCGATGTCAGATCGAAAACGTGCGAGTATCTCTTCGAGCGAAGTCCCCTGCTCGGGCAACGGCTCGTCGAAGAGTTTTTCCAGCTCAGCGGGACTCGCCTCGGGAGTCACGCGGCGAGTGGCAAGTCCAGCCACGTGCTCGTGAATTATTTGCGCGATTGCCGGCCCGAGAAAATGATGCTGCTCAACAAAATCGTCAATCATGATCTATGCTTCTGAATTGTTAGATATGAACACGTTCGAACAAGCTTTGATCTCAAATATGAGGGACTTCGAAATCGAGCTGTCTCCGGAAACGGTAACACAGCTTGGGGAGTTCTATAGTTTACTCACTCACTGGAACGAACGGCTACACCTGGTAGCTCCCTGCTCACCCGAGGAGTTTGCGGTCAGGCACGTGCTCGAGTCGCTCATGCTTTTGTCGCATCTTCCCCAGAACGCAAAGATAGCAGACATCGGCTCCGGCGGAGGATTGCCGGTTATCCCCTGCCTCATTGCGCGTCCCAATCTGGAAGCAACATTAATCGAATCTTCTCAGAAGAAAGCGATCTTCCTGCGTGAAGCTGTGAACCGGTTCGGCCTTCCTGCCACCGTCGTGGCCCAACGGTTCGAAGACTTTCCAGCACCACCCGTATCGGTCGTGACGTGTCGTGCGTTGGAACAGTTTATGCGAAAGGTGCCAGCCATCATCAACTGGGCGCCGCGCGGCAGCTTGTTGCTTCTGTTTGGTGGCGAGACCCTGGCGGAAGAATTGAAGAAAGCTAACGCAAAGTTTGAACAGTTCCTCATCCCGCGGTCTGAGAAACGCTTCCTTTTTTTAGCCGCGGATTAACGCGGATTGTTTACGGATTCATCCGTGAATGAAATCCGTGCAAATCCGCGGCTAAGATGGCTCTTCGCGCACGACCTCCGTGGGTTTCTTGTCCTCACGCAAACCCTGAAACGAAGGGTGTCTAATCACGCCCTCGTCCGTCCACTCAGTAAAGGCTACCTCACCGACAAGCTTCGGCTCGGTCCAGACGGCGCGGCGCAGACCGGGATCTTTAGGGATTACTGCGAAGGGGCGTTTCTCCACCACGATGCGATCCAGCTTCTTTTTTAGATCCACGCGCATTGCGTTCGTATATCCGGTGCCGGCGCGCCCCGCGTAAATCAGTTTTCCCTTGTCGTAAAAGCCGAGAATCAGCGAGCTGAACGGAATGCCTTTGTCAGAAAGCGTGTAACCCGCAATCACAAACTCCTGCCGTTTGAGACACTTGATCTTCAACCAGTTTCGGCTGCGCGTCGATTCGTACAGCGAACCGGAGTGCTTCGAGACAATCCCCTCGATTCCATACTTGCAAGCCTGTTCCAGGAACTCCGCGCCATTGCCTTCGATGTGATCGCTGTACCGCAGTATCCCTTTGTCGCGGAGGGGCTCCATCAGTTCAGCCAGAACGAGTTTGCGATCTCTCAGCGGAGTACGGGTGAGACTGTACCCGTCGATGTAAATCAGATCGAAGATATGAAAAAGCAGTCCGGAGCCGAGGTTCTTATTGATCGACTGCTGGAGTCTTTGAAAACTCGCGCGGCCGGACGGATCGAGCGCCACGACTTCACCATCGAGTATCGCGCTCTTCAACGGCAAAGCTTTTACTGCCTTGCCCAGGCTCGGAAACTTCCCGGTCCAATCGTTCTGATTTCTGGTCCAAAAGCGAACGTGTTTGTTCTCTATGTGACATAAGAGCCGGTAACCGTCGAGCTTGAGTTCGTGAAACCACTCATCCCCCGCGGGAGGCTTGTCGACGAGTGTGGCTAACTGCGGCGGCACAAACTCGGGCATCGCGATTTTGCGCGCGCCGGGGATGTTTTTGAGTTGTTTCAGATCCATGAACGGATTCTACGGCGGAATTCACGGCATTGCGATTGCAAATTATACGGCGGAGACAGAGTTCGGGGTTGAATTTACGTATTGAAAGATTGCAGGTGTTGGATTCAGATGTTAACTGGCGATAACCGCAATGTGGCTGCGAGTGGAAACGGGCAAACTGCCCGGCAGGTTCACGCCACGTTTGCCACGCGAGTCATGACTGAAATTTATCACCTGGTCGAACCCGGCGGGCAGCATACGTTGTGTGGACTTCGTATCAGCCGCCTCTCGTCCGGACGGAAGGCAAACACGTTGCAACTCGTGACTGAGTTGCCGGGGAATCTAACGATCTGTAAACACTGCGAGCGGATTAGAAATCAGGATCAGGGATTCGGGCAGTAAGGCGAGCCACGGATGACACGGAAAAAATCGGATTTTATATCCGTGTCATCCGCGGCTCGTTGTTTGACGTTATTCTTCAGCTTCCGGAGTGGCAACGACGTCGCCGTCGTTTGATGCTACGGAAGGAACGACCACCGGCTCGCGAGCAGGCATCACGATGTCATGCCCGCCGACGATATCCGGAAACTCATCCAGATCGCGCTCTCTGCCTGCATCGATAGTTTCATCACGTTCGATATCGACGTTGCGATAGTATTCCATGCCCGTTCCGGCCGGAATCAATCGACCCATGATGACGTTCTCTTTCAGACCGCGCAGGTAGTCGACGCGTCCGGAGATCGCCGCTTCAGTAAGCACGCGCGTGGTCTCCTGGAACGACGCCGCCGAGATAAACGAGTCGGTCGAAAGCGATGCCTTGGTGATACCAAGCAGGAGCGGCTCCGCCTGTGCGACTTCGCCGTCATCCTGACGCACTCGCTCGTTCTCGTCCTGGAAGCGGAAACGATCGACCTGCTCTTCGAGCAGAAACTCCGTATCGCCCACTTCCTTTATCTTCACCCAGCGCAACATCTGACGAACAATCACTTCGATGTGCTTGTCGTTGATGTTCACACCCTGCAGGCGATAGACCTCCTGAATTTCGTTTACGAGGTATTCCTGCAAACGACTCATTCCGAGCACGCGGAGAATATCGTGCGGGTTGAGTGGGCCGTCCATCAAAGCTTCGCCGGCGCGAACGCGATCGCCATCCTGCACGTTGATGTGCGTACCGCGTGGGATGTCGTACTCTCGCTCTTCACCGTCGTCGCCGGTAATGATCAGTTTGCGTTTACCTTTCGAGATTGCACCGAGCGTAACCGTGCCGTCGATCTCAGACATGACCGCGGTTTCCGCAGGCCGCCGTGCTTCAAACAACTCGACGACGCGCGGCAGACCGCCCGTGATGTCCTTGGTCTTCGTGGTTTCGCGCGGGATCTTCGCGATGATGTCGCCCGGCTCAACTTCTTCGCCGTCGCTCACCATCAGGTTTGCGCGTACAGGCATCTGGTAAGTCTTCAGCACCTTGTTGCTGCCGCTGCGAATTTCCAGACGCGGTTGTTTCTTCTCGTCGGGCGAGTCTTTCACGACCATGCGCGACTGACCGGTTACCTCGTCCACTTCTTCGTCGAACGTCACGCCTTCCTTCAGGTCCTGAAACTTAACGTGTCCAGCAACTTCGGTAAGAATCGCGAACGTGAACGGGTCCCACGTGGCGAGGAGCTGGTCCTGCGTGACGCGGGCGCCGTCTTCGATGAGGATGTGTGCGCCGTAAACGATCTGGTAACGCGCGGCTTCACGGCCGCGGTCGTCAATAATGATCAGCGAGCCGTTGCGGTTCATCGCGATGCGTTCGCCCTTGCGGCTCTTGACCGTTTGGAGATCGAGATACTTGACCGTGCCATCCTGACGAGCTTCGTGTTTCGAGGACTCTTCAAGACGCGCGGTGCCGCCGATGTGGAACGTACGCATCGTTAACTGCGTGCCCGGTTCACCGATCGACTGCGCGGCGATAACGCCGACAGCCTCACCGATCTCGACCGGACGACCAGTCGCGAGATTGCGGCCGTAACACTTGATGCAGCAGCCACGACGCGATTCGCAGGTCAACACCGAACGAATGCGCACGCGCTGCACGCCGGAACGCTGAATCTCGGAAGAAAGGTCTTCATCGATCTCGTGATTGGCATCGACGATCGTGTTGCCTTCGATGGGGTCAACGACCTCCTCAAGTGCGGTGCGACCCACAATGCGGTCACGCAGCGACTCGATTTCCTCGCCGCCTTCAATGATGGCGCTGGCAGGAATGCCGCGCAGTGTGCCGCAATCTTCTTCACTGATGATTACGTCCTGCGCAACGTCGACGAGACGACGCGTCAAATAACCCGAGTCAGCAGTCTTCAGTGCCGTATCAGCCAGACCTTTGCGAGCGCCGTGTGTCGAGATGAAGTACTGCAACACGTTCAAGCCCTCGCGGAAGTTTGCCTGAATCGGCGTCTCAATGATTTCGCCGGACGGGCGCGCCATCAGACCGCGCATGCCGGCGAGCTGCCGAATCTGCTGTGCGCTACCTCTCGCGCCGGAATCGCTCATCACGAGGATTGGATTCAATTCACCAGACGACTTCTCCCGATCGTCCATCGCCCTAAACATTTCCTTCGCCACTTTGTCAGTGACTTCAGACCAGATGGCGATGACTTTGTTATAACGTTCACCGTTTGTGATAACACCGTCGAGATACTGCTGTTCAACAGCAATAACGTCCTTGTCAGCCTTATCGACAAGTCCCTTCTTCGAGGGTGGCGTCACGAGGTCGTCGATACCGATCGAGATACCGGCTTTCGTTGCGTACAGGAATCCGAGGGTCTTGAGATCGTCAAGCATCTTGACGGTCATCTCATGGCCCAGGCGGATGTGCGAGTAGTTCACGAGCGACTGCAGGCCTTTCTTCTTCAACGTGCCGTTGATGAAGGGCAGACCGGCAGGAATTGAGTCGTTGAAGATGACGCGTCCGACGGTCGTATTGATCACGCGGCGCACGTCGTCCTGAACAACCGCTCGCAGGATGTCCTGCGGATCGTGTTCCTGCACGAGGTCGATCAAATCGCCCTGAATGCGAAGCTTGATCGGAGTTTGAGTCGTAACTTCAGTCGCGTCGAGAGCGAGCAGCACTTCTTCGAGCGAAGCGAACACGCGGCCTTCGCCCTTTGCGCCGGGACGATCGCGAGTCAGGTAATAAATACCGAGCACGATGTCCTGCGATGGCACGGCGATTGGCTGACCGCTCGCGGGGCTCAGAATGTTGTTGCTCGAAAGCATCAACACTGCCGCCTCGATTTGAGCTTCAGGGCTGAGCGGAATGTGGACGGCCATCTGGTCGCCGTCGAAGTCGGCGTTGAACGCCGTGCAGACGAGCGGATGGATCTTGATCGCCTTGCCCTCGACGAGCACCGGCTCAAACGCCTGGATACCAAGACGGTGCAGAGTCGGGGCGCGATTCAGAAGCACCGGGTGCTCGCGAATCACCTCTTCGAGAATGTCCCAAACGACGGGCTCCTGTCGTTCGACCATCTCACGCGCCTGCTTGATCGTCGCTGCGTGTGCCTGCTTCTCGAGCTGGTTGTAAATGAACGGCTTGAACAACTCGAGCGCCATCTTCTTCGGCAGACCGCACTGGTGGAGCTTTAACTCCGGTCCAACCACGATCACAGAACGTCCGGAATAGTCGACGCGTTTGCCGAGGAGGTTCTGACGGAAACGTCCCTGCTTGCCTTTCAACGTTCCGCTCAACGACTTGAGCGGTCGGTTGTTAACACCACGCAGCACGCGTCCGCGACGACCGTTGTCGAACAACGCGTCCACCGCTTCCTGAAGCATGCGCTTCTCGTTTCGAACGATGACTTCCGGCGCGCGCAACTCCATCAGTTTCTTGAGACGGTTGTTGCGATTGATAACGCGTCGATAGAGATCGTTGAGATCGGAAGTCGCGAAGCGTCCACCATCGAGCGGCACGAGTGGCCGCAGCTCAGGTGGAATAACCGGAATCACGTCGAGAATCATCCAGTCAGGACGGTTGCCCGACTTCAGGAAGCTGGTCGCAACTTTCAACCGCTTGGAATACTTGAGTTTCTTCTGTTGCGAAGTCTCTTCGCGCATCCGCTTGCGCAGGTCGGTCGCGAGTTCTTCGACGTCGACCATCGCGAGCAGTTCCTTGATCGCCTCGGCGCCCATCTTCGCGACAAACTGCGCCGGATAATCGCGGACGAGTTCGCGGTAGCGTTCGTCGCTGACGAGCTCACGCTCTTTCAGTCCGGGCACGTCACCCGGATCGATCACGATGTAAGATTCGAAATAAAGCACCTTCTCGAGTTCGCGCAGTGGGATGTCAAGCAAGTGGCCGATGCGGCTCGGCAGTCCTTTAAAGAACCACACGTGCGAACACGGACTGGCCAGATCGATATGGCCCAGGCGTTCGCGGCGCACCTTCGCCTGCGTGACTTCCACACCGCACTTGTCGCAGATCACGCCGCGGTGCTTCATGCGTTTGTATTTTCCGCAGAGGCATTCCCAGTCAGCTACCGGTCCGAAAATGCGCGCGCAGAAAAGCCCGTCGCGCTCAGGCTTGAACGTGCGGTAATTGATTGTTTCAGGCTTGGTCACCTCACCATGCGACCATTGCCGGATCTTTTCCGGTGACGCAAGTGAGATACGAATAGCTTCAAAGTCTGGAGCCAGTTGCGTCTTTTCTTGTTGGAATCGAAACATGATTTCTCCGTTTTATTTCAGCCGCGGATTTACGCGGATAAACGCTGATCTGCGTTATTCCGCGTGAATCCGCGGCAAATAACTCTTATGCTTCTACGGCACTTGTGACGATCGCTTCACCGACACCATCTTCCGCTCCATCACCCGCGGCTTTCTTGTTAATCAACTCAACGTCGAGACACAGCGACTGTAGTTCACGCACGAGCACGTTGAACGACTCCGGCAGACCTGGATCGAAGTCTGCTTCGCCCTTGACGATCGCTTCGTAGATCTTCGAACGTCCCGCCACGTCGTCGGACTTCGCCGTCAACAACTCCTGAAGAATGTGGGCCGCGCCGTAAGCTTCGAGCGCCCAGACCTCCATCTCTCCAAATCGCTGTCCGCCAAACTGCGCCTTGCCGCCGAGGGGCTGCTGCG
>DASUPZ010000431.1:0-6260 GCA_036280855.1 Pyrinomonadaceae bacterium
GGCGCCGCTTTGGTCTCGTTCACGCGTCATCGATAACAAAGCGGCGCCAGGCCGCCGCACTCCAGGGACGCGCATAAAACTCTAGTGCCCAGAATATCCGTCAACGGTCTGAAGCTCTTCTACGAGGCTGAAGGAAGCGGCGAGCCGGTGGTTTTGATACCGGGGTTTGCGTCGGGACGCGCGATCTGGTCCATGCAAACCCCAGCGCTCGTGCGCCATTTCCGCGTCATCAGTTTTGATCCGCGAGGGATATGCGCGTCTGACAAACCGGAAGGGCCGCAGACGATCGGATTGCTCGCCGATGATCTGGCTCATCTGTTGCAGACGCTTGGCATTTCGGCGGCACATATCGTTGGTGTTTCGTTTGGTGGTTTTGTGGCGCAGGAGTTTGCGCTGAAGTATCCATCGATGACGCGGAAACTGGTGCTCTGTTGCACGGGCTTTGGTGGACCGAATCACGTGATGCCGGGGCCGGAGACGCTGAAGGCGTTCGCTTCGAATGATTGGGTCGATAGCGAAGAAGTGCCGGAGCATGTTTACCGCAGCCAGTTGGAAGCCGCAGCGAACTTCAACGTGGAGTTGCGAGTTGAAGGAATCACGAGCCCGACGCTGGTGTTGAGTGGCGATGCTGATCCAATCGTGCCGGTGCAGAACTCGCGCAATCTTGCAGCCAGGATTCCCGGCGCGGAGCTAAGAATTATCGAAGGTGGCAGTCACACATTTTTTATGGAGCGAGCAGACGAGTTTAACCGTATCGTCACCGAATTTCTTTCTTAACGCCATGCAGTTTGCAAACATCATCAGCACCGGCATCTACGTTCCTGAAAAGATTGTCACTAACGACGATCTGAGCCGGATTCTCGGTGAAGACATCAACGAGTTTGTCACCAACGTCCTCGGGATTCATGAACGACACATCAGCGCCGATGACGAAAGCACTGCGGATCTCGCAACAAACGCGAGTCGCCAGGCACTCGAAGCCGCGCGCCTCGATGCGAGCGAGCTGGATCTGATCATTCTTGCTACCGACACGCCCGAGCAGCTTTCACCGGCGACGTCGGTGGTGGTCCAACACCGGCTCGGTGCAGTCAATGCCGGAACGTTTGACGTCAACTGTGCTTGCGCTGGTTTTGTCACCGCGTTGGATACTGCCTCGAAGTTCATCATCGCTGATTCCGCCTATCGAAACGTCCTCGTGGTTGGCGCGTATGCGATTAGTAAGTACGTTGATTGGCACGACAAGAAAACGGCGACGATCTTTGCTGATGGTGCGGGCGCTCTTGTGCTCCAGGCGCGAAACGATCAGCCGGGTTTTCTCGCTGGAAAACTTTATGCTGACGGGAGCTTTCACGACCACATGGGGATCTACGCCGGGGGAACACATTTGCCGATCACCAATCAGGTGATCGATGAAGGTGTTTGGACGAAGGTGCGCTTTGCGAAGAAATATCCGGCTGAAGTCAATACTGAAGGCTGGCCGGCGATCATCAACCAGGTGCTGGAGAAGGCTCGATTGAGAGTCGACGACGTGAAACTGTTTTTGTTTACCCAGGTGAATTTGAGCACGATCAAGGAAGTGATGAATAAGCTCGAACTGCCAATGGAGCGCACGCACACGATCATGCAGAAGTGGGGTTACACGGGGTCGGCTTGTATCCCGATGGTGCTTCACGATGCCGTGAGTGCGGGCAAACTCACGCGCGGCGATAACGTGATCATGTGCGCGTCGGGTGGTGGGTTGAATATGGCGTGTGTTGCTTTCCGTTGGTAAGCCGCGGATGAACGCGGAGAAATGCGCGGATTGGGTTGTAGATGAAGACCGTCTATTCGTTATTCAGGGAGCGGGTGCAGAAGTACGCCGGGACTTCGAACGACGTCTTTTATTTTCGTTCTAAAGGTCGCTGGGAAGGGATTTCGTGGGACCAATTTGGGGAGGAGACGCTGGACTTCGCGACGGCGTTGCTATCTTTCGAACTGAAGCGCGGCGGGTCGGTTTGTATCCTGATGGGCAATGTGCCTGAGTGGCCCATCAGCGACATCGGCACGATTGCGGCGGGCGGTGTGGGCGTGGGGCTTTATCCGACGAGTTCCGCGGAGCAGATTGCTTTTATCATCAACCATTCTGATGCTGAGTTTGTGCTCGTCGATTCGCGCGAGCAACTCGAAAAAGTTCTTAGTGTTCGCGATCAGCTTGTTAAGGTTCGGCACATCATTGCACTCGAAGCGGCGCCGGACGGTGTCATAAGTTATCGAGACTTCATCGCACGTGGTCGAGCAGAACGCGCGCGGCTCACGCCGTTGTTGAAGGAACGGGCGGAAGGCGCGGGGCCGGACGATGTCGCGATTATGGTCTACACGTCCGGCACCACTGGACGACCAAAGGGCGCGTGTCTGAGTCATCGCTACATCATCAACAGCGTGGAATCGCTGCGACAGACGATTCCCATCTACGATACTGACGTGTCCTTTTCGTATCTTCCGTTCTGTCATGTGGCGGAGCGGATCTCCGGTCTTTACAACCGTCTTTACGCCGGCGCCTCGGTTTACTTCGTAGACGATCTGAGCCGGCTTGGCGAATACATGCTCGAAGTTAAGCCCACGGTCTTCGCGAGTCTGCCGCGTTTCTTTGAAAAGATACACGCACGCACGGTGTCGGACATGCAGCGCCTGCCTGAAGAAGAATGGCCGTGTTTCAAGGCCACAAAGGTCAAAGATTATTTCGGCGGTCGAATTCGTGTCGCGACCTCGGGTGGAGCGCCGTTGCCTTTGGAAGTGGCTGAGTTTTTCGCCGCGGCGGGGCTCCCGATCCTGCAGGCGTACGGTTTGACGGAAAATGTTTGTGTCGCATTCAATCGTCCCGACAACTATAAGTTCGGCACTGTTGGGCCACCGATGCCTGGTTGTGAAGTTCGAATCGCAGCGGATAAAGAGATCCTGGTTCGCAGCGAGATGATGTTCAGTGGCTACTACAAAGCTCCGGAAGAGACGGCGAAGGTCTTCGAAGATGGATGGCTGTTGACCGGCGATCTGGGTGAATTCGATGAAGATGGTTTTTTAACGATCGTAGGCCGGAAGAAGGAGCTAATCGTCACCTCGACGGGTAAGAAAGTCGCGCCGGCGCTGCTTGAAAACATGTTGAAGGAGAGTCACCTTATCAGCCAGGCAATGATCTACGGCGAGGGGCGAAGCTATCTGGTGGCGTTGATCACGGGGAGCGCAGATCGCGAGATGGTTCAGTCGATCGTAGAGGGTGTGAACCGGCGCGTGTCGTCGAGTGAGTCGATCAAGCGGTTTGTCATATTAGATAGGGATTTTGAAATTGCCCGAGATGAGATCACGCCGACGGGGAAATTGAAGAGGGATGTGATTACGCGGCGGTATTCAAATTTGATCGAAAGCCTGTACACGGATAAACACGGATGAAAACACGGATTTTGTTGCTATTAATCATCAGCCTTTGCGTTAGCTTACAAGCTACTGCGCAGGCGATTGAGAAGGAAGTCCTTATCTTTGGGCAGAAGATCCATTATGTTGAGGCGGGGTCGGGGCCGGCGGTGATTTTGTTGCACGGGCTGGGTGGTTCTGCGGGAGCGTGGCAGCCGAATATTGGACCACTGGCTGAGAAGTTTCATGTGTTTGCCCCGGATCAGATCGGGTTTGGGAAGTCAGCCAAGCCGCTCGTCAACTATCGTATTCGCACCTACGTCGATTTTCTGGATCAGTTTTGTAAACAACTGAAGATCGAGCGCGCGACCCTCGTGGGCAGTTCGATGGGAGGATGGATCGCCGCTGCTTTTACCGCCGCGTTCCCCGATCGTGTCGACAAACTGGTGCTTGTAGACGCAGCGGGTTATGCGCCACCGAAAGACATCGATCCGCGAGCGCTTTATGCGTTGAATCCCACCACGCGAGAAGGAATGAAAGCTCTCACTGCCAAAGTTTTCTACAACAAATTTTTTCAAACCGATGCCGTGATCGACGCGTCGATTGCTGCTCGACTTGCCGCCGGCGACGGTTACACGATCAACAGCATCAGCGAATCCATCCTTCGCGGCGAAGACTTTCTCGACGACACAGTCAAAACGATCAAACGGCCAACGCTGATCATCTGGGGACGTCACGACGGCCTCGTGCCCGTGAGCGACGGCGAGCGTTTCAATCGCGACATTGCCGGTTCGAAACTGGTTGTGTTCGAGGAATGTGCTCACGTGCCCGGCTTCGAGAAGCCGGCGGAGTTCAATACAGCCGTGATCAATTTTCTCACTTCAAAATGAAACTCAACGTTGGCGATACCGCCGAGATAAGAAAACGTATCACCGCCGCGGACATCGAGAGCTTTGCGGGCGTGAGCGGCGACTACAATCCCATTCATCTCGACGAGGAGTTTGCGAAGAACACGCGCTTCGGCCGCCGCATCGCTCACGGCATGTTGACCGCATCGCTGATTTCTTCCGTGATCGCCAACAAACTGCCGGGCGAGGGAAGCATCTATCTCGGACAAACGCTCCAGTTCGTCGCACCGGTCTTTCTCGACGACGAGATCACCGCGCGCGTTACTGTAAAACAAATCCGCGACGACAAACCGATCGTCAAACTCGACACCATCTGCGTCAATCAGCGTGATGAGATCGTCATCCGCGGCGAAGCAACTGTTCTTGTCAGCTAAAGTTCAACATGGAATCCGCAACCACGTTAGTTAAAGACGAAAGCTCGGTTCGCAACTACTCCTGGTATGCGCTCGGGTTGCTGACACTCGTTTACGTCTTCAACTATCTCGACCGCACGATCATCTACATCCTCCTCCCGCTGATCAAAAAAGAGATGGCGTTCTCTGACTTGCAACTGGCATTACTCGGTAGCATGTCGTTCGTCATCTTTTTCACCGTGCTCGGTATTCCCTTTGGCCGTATGGCCGATCGCGCGGTGCGGAAAAATATGATCGCCGTCGGGCTCGCCGTCTGGAGCCTGTTTTCAGGTCTCACCGGATTTGCAAACGGCTTCTGGTCCATCCTGATCTGCCGCATGATGGTCGGCGTCGGAGAAGCGACGCTTGGACCGGCGGCGTTGTCGTTGTTGAGCGACTACTTCCCGCCGCGCGTGAGAGCGACTGTACAGGCGATCTATTCTTCCGGTATCGCCATCGGGGCCGGGCTCGCTTTCTTCCTCGGCGGCTGGCTGGGCCAGTACTACGGCTGGCGCTTCGCTTTTTATGCGCTCGGTTTTCCGGGACTGGCGATCGCCGTGCTCGTTTTCCTGTTACGCGAGGAACCGCGCGGCAAAACTGAAACGGCAACGGCGAAGTACACGGCGAGCGACTGGAAGATCCTCTTCAAGTCGGTCCCGCTTCGTTACCACTACATCGGCTACGGCTTTTTTGGTCTCGCAGCAAACAATCTTTCCTTCTGGGGACCAACGTTTGTCACGCGCGTCTATAAACTCGACCTCGTCACGATCGGTTTTTACGGCGGACTGCTGACGTTGATTGCCGGAGTGCCCGGCACGATTCTCGGCGGCTACCTGGCAGACAAGTTTCGACGCTTTGGACGCGGCGGCCGCATGTTGTTTGGCGCGCTTGCGGCGTTGATCGCCGTGCCGTTCTGGTTGTTGTTTATCTTTTCAGGAAATCTGTTGTTGCTCCTGATCGCCAATCTCATGCTCCTCGCGCTTTCGCTCGTGTGGCTTGGTCCGGCGGCAGCGGATGTTCACGACATCGCCGGCCCGCAACTCCGCGGTCTCGGAATCGGTGTTTACTTCTTTGCGGTGATCATCGCTTACGGCATCGGTTCGCTCGTGATTGGCCAGATTAACGACTGGCTCGGGGCCGCGACCACGCCGCTCAACATGCGCTTCTCGATGCTGCTCTGCCCGATCTCGTGTGTTATTGCCGCGTTGAGTTTGTGGCAAGGTCACCGGGCTGCAAATCGTCTCTGATCCGTACCCCATACAAAGAAGATCGACCGGTGGCCGCATTGGGCATCGTTTTTCGCGTTGTAAATAGGAGAATTGTGATGAAGCGATGTCCCAGGTGTAGCCGCACGTTTGACGACGAACGGCTGAAGTACTGCCGCGCAGACGGGTCTCCGCTGTTTACTGAAACTTCCGCCAACGAGGCGCCCACCACGCCTTTTATCGCAGCGAGTTTCGAGAAACAGAAGGTTCGGGGTCACACTCGAGATCTCGTGAAGCGTTGAGATTTACGCACCTCCGTGGAGTGCGGCGGCCTGGCGCCGCTTTGTTATCGAAGAGCGTGATCGAGTATC
>DASUPZ010000432.1:0-5667 GCA_036280855.1 Pyrinomonadaceae bacterium
ACACATGCTCGATTTTGAAGTTGATTGGGTGAACGTCTTTGTTGAACCTGAGGCGACCGAGCCGCTGTCGCCGATCCTGGTGACAAAGCTTCATGCCGACGGCATGCCGATGCTGCGTTATCGCATCGGCGATATCGCGCGATTTCCGTCGTCGAGCAGCCCCGGGCATCCGGCGTTTGTGTTGCACGAGATCGCGGGCCGCGAGAGCGCACGTTTGTGGCTGCCTGATGGGCGCTGGATTACCAGTGCGCAATTGCCGCACATGCTGAAGGATTTTCCGGTGAAGGAATATATGTGCGTTCAGAAGGCCGACTACTCGGTTCAGCTTCAGATTGTGCCGAGAAATGGTTTTTCTGAAGAGAACAAGCAACGAATCCTTGAAACAATGGGTGTAAACTTGCCGGGATTGGATTTACGGGTGATTGTTGTGGATGAGATTCCGAGGACCGCAGCGAATAAGTGGCAGCCGGTCGTAAGCGAAGTGAAAGTGATTAACAAGAAAAGCCAAAGCCAGTGACAGGATTGCAGGATTTGCAAGATTTACAAGATTCAGAAGTGGCGGCGGTTGATGTTGGCGCAAAGAATTACGCCGGCGTAACGGCGGAGACTGTCGCACGCGCCCTCGATCAAATCAGCGGCTTATTGGGCTGGGCTGACGAGCGTGGTCCATTGGGAAAGATAATTGCACCGGGAGCGAAAGTAGTTATCAAGCCAAACTGGGTGACGCACGAGAACGGTGGACCATGGGGCATGGCGCCGCTCGTCACGCATCAAACGGTCGTGCAGGCTGCGACTGAAGCAGCGTTGCGCACGGGTGCTTCGCAAGTAGTTGTCGGTGATGCACCGATACAGGGATGCGATTTCCAACTGCTGTTGAAGAACACATCGATGGACCAGTGGGCCGATGGCCTGAAGGCCCGCGAACCACGCTTCAAAGGCATTCGTGACTTTCGTCGCACAGTCGCCACCTTTGTCGACGGCGTGAGAATGGTCAACGAGAACGTGCAGCCGGAAGATCAATTCGTGTTGTTTGATCTGGGAAGCGATAGTTTGCTCGAACCGATCACGGATCAGAGCCAATCGTTTCGCGTCACTTGTTACGACCCGAGGCTGATGGCCAAAACGCACGCGCCCGGTTGTCATCGATATCTCATCGCGCGCGAGATCCTGGAAGCAGACGTAATCGTCAACCTGCCCAAACTCAAAACACACCAGAAAGCCGGCATCACCTGCGCGCTGAAAAACCTGATCGGGATCAACGGCAACAAGGAGTACCTGCCGCATCACCGCATCGGCGGACACGATCTCGGCGGTGATTGTTATCCCGGCGGAAGCGATCTCAAGCGTGCTCTCGAGTTCGTTCACGATCGACAGAACATGACGAAGTCGAATACAGCCGGTCGCATGTGGCGCACTGCCGCGACGCAGATTTATCGCCTGCTTCGTTTGAAAGGCGATCGATTTGGTATTGAAGGTTCGTGGTCGGGAAACGATACGATCTGGCGTACGTGTCTTGATCTGAATCGAATACTTCTCTACGGCAAGCCCGACGGCACCATGTCAGACGAAGTGCAACGTCGCGTGGTCCATATCACGGACGCGATTGTAGCAGGGCAGGGCAATGGGCCACTCTCGCCCGAGCCTTTGCCGATGGGACTTCTGCTCGCCTCCGGAAGTGCCGCGGCAATGGATTGGGTGGGCGCGCATTTGCTGGGATATCCGCCGCACAACATACCCATCGCGCGCGAAGCCTTCGGCACGTTTCGCTGGCCGTTGACGGCGTTTGCGAATGGCGACATCCGGCTTGTTGGCGACCTTGGCGAAGGCGTCGCCGATGACATTTTGCCCCCGCGCCCCGTTGAACCGATAAACCATCCCGTCGGCTGGCAGGACGTCGCGCGTAGTCGTGCCGTGCGCTCCGTCGTGTAGATCGATGCCTAACGTCCTACAGTTGCTCGACAGTTTTAACCAGGGAGGGACGGAGTGGCAGACCGTTCAACTCACTCGCCTGCTCCATGAGAGCGGCAAGTATCGAATCTTCCTCGCCTCACTGAACAGCGAAGGTCCACTGCGCGCTGAAGTCGAGCGGCTTGGTTATCGCGACATTCCCTCGTTCCCGCTTCAGAACTTTTACAACGCCAACGCGATGAAGCAACTTACGCGGCTTGCTTCGTTGATGCGCAACAACAAGATCGACCTGGTCCATGCGCACGACTTTTATACAAACATCTTTGGCACGGCCGCAGCGACACTCGCGCGAGTTCCGGCCCGCATCACGTCGCGTCGTGAGACTGAGGGTATACGTTCTCCGGCGAAGCGATGGCTCGAACGCCGTGCTTACAATCGCGCGAATGCCGTAGTTGCGAATGCGGAAGCGATCCGGAAGCAGCTGATCTCGGAGGGTCTGCCGGCTGACAAAGTCGTCACGATTCACAACGGGCTCAACATCGCACACGTCACACCCCGTGCAGACGCTCACCGTGACGAGTTGCTGGCGAGTTTTGATTTACCAAACAGCCGGCGGTTCGTCACGATCATTGCCAACATGCGTCACGTGATGAAAGACCAGGCAACTTTCCTGCGCGCTGCGCGAATCACTCGTGATGCTGTTCCCGATGCTGCTTTCGTCCTGGCAGGGGAAGGGAAGCAGACGGAACCTTTGCGCAACCTTGCAGCGGAGCTCAATCTGGCGGAGAACGCGTTTTTTATCGGCAGGTGCAACCGGGTTGCTGACTTGCTCGCGGTCTCTGATGTTTGTGTGCTGAGTTCGAAGGGGGTCGAGGGTTTTTCGAATTCGATCCTCGAGTACATGGCGGCTTCGAGGCCGGTTGTGGCCACGGACGTGGGCGGCGCGCGGGAGGCGGTAGTCGATGGTGAAACTGGTTACATCGTCAAACCGGAAGACCATGAGACGATGGCCGCGCGCCTTATTTCACTCCTGCGAGAGCCGGAAAAGGCGCGGTTGATGGGAGAAGAAGGGCGTCGGCGCGTTCGGGCGCAGTTCTCGTGCGAAGCGCAGTTGGAGAAGGTTGAAGCGCTTTATGCCCGGCTTCTTTCCTAGACAGGATTTACAGGATTTTCAGGATTAACATGATCCTAAAGCAGTGAATCTGTTAGGAATTTGGTACTCTTTACGTGTTTAGGAGATAGAGGTGTCGCGATTGTCTCAAACCGGTGATTACGAGAGCTTGTTCAACCCGCGTCGGAAACGGCAGCGTTTCCAGGAGCCCGCGGCGGCCGCCGCGATTTCCGATCCCTTTCCCGCGGAAACAAGCCGGCCCGTTACAGACGCGCCTCCAACCGGCAAAAAGAAGAAGAAGACACTCGACGAATACCTGGCCATGGATCGATGGAAAACGACCCACGGCCACGGGCTGACTTTCATCGCCCTTTTTCTCTTCAGCATCGTCCTCTACTTTCGTCCATACGAGCTGATCCCGTCGCTCTCCTCGTTCACGTCGATGGCGTACTGGATCGGCCTCGTGACGCTCGCGATCTATGTGCCGTCGCAATTCATGGCGGAAGGCAATCTCACTGCACGGCCGCGTGAGATCAATCTAATCTTGCTTTTCGGTCTGGCAGCACTTCTTTCGATGCCGATGGCTGTGAGTCCGGGCGAGGCCTACACGGAGTTTACTGAGCTGCTACTGAAAGCGCTCGTTATCTTCATCGTTCTCATAAACGTCACACGCACCGAGCTGCGTTTGAAACTCATGATGTGGCTCGCCTTTGCCGTTAGCCTCTACCTGAGCTTCTGGGCAGTCAGCGACTATTCGAACGGCATCTTCCGTGAAGGCAATGCTTACTACAACAACCAGCGTATCGGCGGTGCTATCAGAGGCTTGTTCGGAAACTCCAACGACCTCGCGCTGCACCTCGTGACGATGGTGCCGCTCGCGATCGGATTCGCTTTCACGTCGAAGAATTTCGTGAAGAGAATCTTTTACATCGGAATGGGCGTGCTTTTCACGGCCGCGGTGGTGGTGACGTTTTCGCGCGGCGGCTTTCTCGGACTCTTTATCGCGATGCTGGTGCTGCTGCGAAAGATCGGTCGTAAGAACAAACTGCTCAGCACCGGTGCTCTGGTCGTCGCGATGGTGACGGTGTTGAGCATGGCTCCCGCCACTTACTTCAACAGAATCGGAACGATCTTCAGCTCAGCGTCCGACCACACCGGTTCGTCAAGCCAGCGCACTGAGATTCTCAAGCGATCGATTCGCGTTACGTTGCGTTACCCGTTGTTCGGAGTCGGCGTGGGTAATTTCCATCACAAGTCGGTACACGAACTCGTCACGCACAACGCTTACACGCAAGTATCGTCCGAGATGGGTATTCCGGCCCTGGCGATCTATCTGATGTTGATGATCTATCCGTTGCGGCGTCTGCGGCAGATTGAAGCGGAAACGGAGAATCGACCAGACAAGCGCAGGTTCCACTATCTTGCCATAGGCATACAAGCGAGCATCGTCGCCTACATGGTGTCGAGCTTCTTCGGCGCGGTTGCGTACCAGTGGTACGTGTATTTCATAATTGGGTATGCCGTTGCTTTGCGACGCATTTATTTCCTGGATAAACATGCAGAACAGAACCAGTAACGACGGGCAGCCTCTGCTGAGCATTATCATCCCGGCTTACAACGTTTCGAATTACATCGGCGAGGCGTTGAGTTCCGTGTTCATCCAGGACTTCAAAGATTATGAAGTGATCGTCGTTGACGACGGCTCGACTGACACGCCCCAGCTCGAAAAAGTGCTCGAGCCTTACCGCGATCGGATCACCTATATACGGCAGAACAATCGCGGGATCGGAGCAGCGCGCAACACGGCTTTGCGAGCGGCACGTGGTGAATTGATCGCTTTGCTCGACTCGGATGACGTTTGGCTCGAAGACAAGCTGACGCCACAGATTGAGTTTATGAAGTCGGGCGGGTACGACATGGTGTATGCCGATGCGCTTCTATTCGGCGATGCACCGTGGCCGGAAGGCACGACGTTTATGGATCGATCGCCGTCGAACGGAGAAGTTACGCTTCATGGTTTGCTGGACAACCAGTGCACGCCGGTGGTTTCAACTGTGATCATGCGCAAAGACATTGTCGAGCAAGTGGGCAGTTTCGATGAAGAAGATCGCAATCTGACTGAAGACTACGATCTCTGGCTGCGCATGGCGCGTGCAGGGGCGCGCATTGGTTATGAAAAGAAGGTGGTGGCCAAGTATCGCTATCGCTCCGACAGCATTTCTGCGAGCCGGATCAAGCTGCATGAAGCGGCGTTGCGCGTGTTGCAGAAAACACGACGCGGGATGCAGTTGAGTGCGAGTGAAACAGAAGCGCTGGATCGAACGGCGCAGCGGCTTGAATCGATCCTGATGCTCGAACGCGGGAAAAAATTGATTGTTAGTGGTGAAGTTGACGCAGCGCGGGCGATATTGTCGAAGGCGAAAGAGACGAATAACAGTTGGAAGATTCAGGCGGCGTTGTTGATGTTGCGCATGTTTCCGGGTTTGTTGCAGAAGTATCTGCGCAAGCGCCAGCACCCTTAGATAAACCGGCTTTGCCGCCGGATGTGAGGCGAGGCTTTGCCTCGCCGGGTCGGTTGGAAAATTGAAAGGGGCTACGCCCTTGGTTTGGGGCATAGCCCGATTCGGTAGTAGATGTGACGGCGAGGC
>DASUPZ010000433.1:0-7581 GCA_036280855.1 Pyrinomonadaceae bacterium
TTGGCCCGTTGAAGATGCTGGTGTCGGTAGTCGAACCAGTGAAAGAGTACCGGCGTTACCAGCAACGCCCACAAACGATGTTGAGCCCGCTCACGGGAATGATTGACGCAGCGACGGCCGATGCTGAAGGCGCGCGCAGGTTCTCGTGGATGGTGCAGCAGTTTCTCGACGACGCTCCGCGTTATCAACTGTACCACCCGGAGTTGACGAAGATGCTGGCTGAGTGGCAAACGGCGGGAGCGTCGCTTGGACCAGTTATCGATCGATCGCCGTCGCTCAAGGAGATCAAACCGCTTGCGCAGAACCTGGCCGAACTGGGTGAGACGGGAATGGAAGCGATCACTTATTTGAAACTGCGGATGCCGCCGCCCAGAGAGTGGCGCGATGCGAGTATTATTAAAATTGATGAGGCGTCGAAGCCGCATGGGGCGCTTGAGTTTGTGATGATCGCGGGTGTTAAGCAGCTTGTGTTAGCTGCTTCCGAGCTGAAATAGGAACGCGGATAAACGCGGAAAAGAGCGCGGATTGGGGCCATGAAATCGCTGGTGTTATTTGTGGCGATGATCGTTTTTTCATCCGAGTTTATCGGTGATGAGAAGTGTCTGTCGTGTCATGAGGCACAGCGGCCATATCTCGGGACGGCGCATCATCTGACCTCACAGCCTGCAACGGCCACGTCGATTGCGGGGAGTTTTGCTCCCGGCAAGAACATACTCCGAACACAGCGTGAGCTTCAGTACCGGATGGAAGCCAGGAAAGACGGCTTCTTTCAAGTTGGCGTGCTCGGAACACCGCCTGACACGATCTCGATCGCGGAGCGTTTCGACATCGTGATCGGGTCGGGGCGTAAAGGTCAGACGTATCTCTACTGGAACAAAGACGATCAGCTTTTTCAACTGCCGGTTTCATACTGGACGGAAGTTAAAAGCTGGGTGAACAGTCCCGGGTATGGAGATCGATCTCTCGATTTTAGTCGGCCGGTAGTGCCCAGATGTCTGGAGTGCCATGCGTCGTTATTCGAACCGGTTACGGACGCGGGTGTGGCAAATCGATATCGTCGATCGGGTTACGTGCTCGGCGTGTCGTGTGAGAAGTGTCATGGTCCAGGCAAACAGCACGCAGAGTTAAATGCGCCGGGCGCAGCGAAACCTTCCGACCAGGCAATCGTCAATCCCGCCAAACTTCCTCGCGATCGTCAGCTTGCACTGTGTTCGTTGTGTCATGGTGGAATCGGTATCGCTAAGTCCCCCGCATTCTCGTACACAGTTGGAAACAGTTTGGAGGATTTTATTCGGCTGGAGATTCCAAAGCCCGATGATGCGCTTGACGTTCATGGAAACCAGGTCGCGCTGTTGGAACGAAGCAAGTGCTTCAAGGAATCGACGATGACGTGTTCGACGTGTCACGACGTGCACGAGCGTCAACGCGATGTAGCCGGCTTTTCCGAAAAGTGCATGAGCTGCCACAAGCTGGAAAGTTGCGGGCTGTTTCCGAGGCGAGGTCAGAGCATCGCGGGCAAGTGCGTCGATTGCCACCTGCCGAATCAAACTTCAAACGTGATCTTTTCGACGCATGACGGCGTGAGGATCAGGCCGAAGGTAAGAAACCACTGGATCAAAGTTTATCGATAGTAGATCCGTGTAAATCTATCTCGGGACGGGCTCGCCGGGTTTAGCGATCCGGATCCAGTGATCAGTAAAATCCGCGTGCATCCCTTGCAATTCAACCTTAGGCATGTGACACGTCGCACACTTCTTCGTGCTCACCGGACAAGCCGCGGCACTGCGGCGCTCGGTCTTCGCCTCACCCGGTTTAGTCAAATGACATGCAAGACATTTCGAATCGTAGTAGGCCGTGTCTTTCTGCAGCTTCTCATGCGGATTGTGACAAGCTAAACACCCGACTCGCGGATCGTTTGTGTTGTGCCCGCGACTATTGAACATCCGGTAGGGCTGGAAACGAATATTGTTGATGGACGACTGCCCGGGCATGAGCATCGTCTGCTCAAAACTCGTGTGACACGTCCCACAAAACGATTGCGAAAGCTCGTGCGCGCCCAGACCACCCGGGTTGAAGATCTGCGGCTCGTCAAAATTCTTTTCCTTCATCGCCACGAGGTGCTTCTCGCCTGGTCCATGGCAGGCTTCACATTGAACTCCCGGTCGTAGCTGATCGAGCTTCAACGCCAGGCCCTGCACTGTCCCGGTGGTGTGACAGCCAAAACACTCCCGTGGCTCGTTGCCTCCGATCGCGCGGCCGAGTGCGTTCTCAAGCGACGTTGGCACGGCAGGCGAGTGACCAATCGTGAAGCTGAGTCCACGCAGCTTTTGAAAGAAGCTCACACGCGTTTCATAAAGCAGGTTGTTGTGACGAAAGAGATAGGTCTGGCCCACGTGGCCTTCGCCGAAACAATAAAGGACAGGCGTGGTGATTTTGTTTGCCCCATCAGAAACCGTGTAGACAACTGACGAGGCTTGGCGCGCAAGCTCGTAGGTGTAAGGTCCGTTTTTGAAGGTCAACTTGCCGCGAGCGTTAATGATCTTGCAATCGGGCGCCACTTCCAACGCGTGGGCCATCGGCGTATTCAACTGCACCGCCTCTTTGGGATGACAATCCACGCACGCCTTGCTGCCGACGAAGCTGATGCCGCGCGGATCGAAGTTCGGCCGCCACTCGGAGAAAAATGTGTCCGTCTGCGTACCGCGGATAAACGCGAAAAAAACACAGATTACGCAGATCAAGAGGACTCTCACTTAGCCAGACCTGTCCCTTCCACAACTTTTACATACTTGTTGATCGGGGGATTCGTGAGCCGATCTACTTTCCCACTGGGCCAACGTATCTCGATCGAATCGATCTTCGCTGCACCGCCCACGCCGAGGATCTCACGCGGATCGTGCGATGAAAGATAACTGCCGCCGCCGATCTTCAGACGCGTGCGTTTGACCGTTCCCGTTTGCCAGGTGATCACCGCACCGACTGCCGCCGAGTTGCTCTTCGTCGCCACAAGCTGCAAGCCGATCCAGTTGTTTCGATTACCCCCCTGGTTGCGCAACAGCAGAGGCGGCTCGCCGTTGTTTGACGTGAGCACGTCTGAGTCGCCGTCGTTGTCGAAATCGCCGAGGGCCATGCCGCGTCCGGAAAACATTTTGCTGAACACCGAACCCGCGCTTGCACTTACGTCCTTGAAAACACGACCCGTGTTTTCAAACATCAGCAAAGGCTCTTTGTACTTCACGCGCGGAATCCTCGACTCGATCATGTCGTCAGGATGCCCATTCACGAGAAACAGATCCGGATCGCCGTCGTTATCGTAGTCAAAGAACTTCAATCCCCAGCCACTCAACAGTTGCGTCGAGGGTGCGATCTCACCCGGCTGGTCCGTGAAGATCAACTCCTTCTCGTTACGATAAAGACTGAAGAATTCATGATCGATGTTTGCGACAAAAAGATCCTGCCAGCCGTCGCCGTCATAATCGGCCGCATCCACGCCCATGCCCGAGCGCGGACGCCCCGCCTCACCGTAAGCCACGCCTGCCGACAAACCGATCTCTTCGAATTTTCCCCCGCCTTTGTTGACGAAGAGAAAGTTGGGCATCGTGTCGTTGGCGACGAAGAGATCCATCAAGCCGTCGTTGTTTATGTCAGTCGCAACAGCGCCAAACGACTTCCCCGGATGATCGGCAATACCCGACTCGCGACTCACGTCCTTGAAAGTTCCATCGCCATTGTTGTGAAAGAGTCGTGATGGAGTCGGTTTGAACAAACGGGGCACGCAGTAGTAACGTCGCTTCAATGTCTCGTCGGTGCAGAGCGGATTTTGCGACTTGTCGTAGAAAACGAAACTCGAGACGAAGAGATCGAGTTTTGCGTCGTTGTTGTAATCGAAGAACGTAGCACACGTGGACCAGCCCGGAGCGCCGACGCCTGCTTTTTCAGTCACTTCGGTGAACGTGCCGTTGCCGTTGTTGCGGTAGAGAATGTTTGGACCATAGTTCGTTACGTAGAGATCCACGTTCCCGTCACCGTCGTAATCAGCCGCAGCCACGCCCATTCCAAACTTTCCGCCCGCAACGCCGGCTTTGTCTGTCACGTCTGTAAACGTGCCGTCGCGGTTATTGCGATAGAGGGCGTTCCTGAGCGGGGCGGTGGGCGTGAAGAAATCGGATGGTCCACTGTTGACGAAATAGATGTCCATCCATCCGTCGTTATCGTAATCGAGAAACGCACAACCGGCGCCGACTGTTTCGGGTAACTGCCGATCGGGCGAATGAGCGTTGTCGTGAGTCCAGGTGATCTTGCTGGCGGATGGTGAAACCTCTTCAAACGTCACGACAGGACGGGGCGCAGGTTTCTGCACCACGAGTATGATTAACGACAAAACAATCGACCTAAGCATAAACCGCGGATGACACCGATTTAAAAACAGATTTGATCAGTGTTCTTTTGGACCTGATCCGGGGGGAAGGACCACGACGCCGCCCGTCGACGCGCCTTTCGCTTTGAGTTTTTCGATTATGCGCAGCTCTTCCTGGGCTTTGGCCGGCTCCTTTATTCGCGCATACAGCAACGCGAGGTTGTAATGCGCCGTCGGCTCTTCGGGATCGAGCTTCACCGCCGTCTCAAGCTCCTGCCGCGCACGTACGTAGTTTTTAAGCTTCATGTAGCTCGAGCCAAGCGCGATGCGAGCATGCGCGTAATTCGGAAGTTTTTGCACCGCCTTCTCAAACAGCACGATGGCGCGGGCATCGTCGTTCTGCTCCTGCGCAACGAGCCCGAGATAATAAAAGACTTCCGGTATCGCGACGCCGGGCCGCGCGCTCTTCTCCAGCCACAAACGCGCGTCGGCATATTTCTTCTGATTGAGCAAAACGTAGCCGAGGTGCAACTGCCCCTGGGCATTGTTTGGTTGAATCTCGAGCAGGCGCCGGAAAAGTTTTTCTGCTTCAAACAGATCGCCTTTTCTGAGCCATGCAATTCCAAGCGCGAGCAGATACTGCGGGTCTTTTGGTTTCAACTCGAGCGAACGTTCGAGCGCCGACTTCGCCTCATCAAACAATCCAACCCGCATCGCTTCGAGAGCAAACTTGTAAAGAAACTCGGGCGATTTAGAGTCGCCGATCAGAGTCCCGACGCGGTTCAGGTAAATCGACGCCTCCCGCATCTCTCCCTTCACGCGTGAGATCTGCGCGAGACCAAGCAACGCGCCCGCATTTTCGAGCCGGCCTTCGAGGGCCACGAGGTAGTTTTCCTCTGCCTTGTCCAGCGTCTTCTTAGCAAGATATGCATCGCCAAGCGTCACGAGCAACGAAGGTGAAACCGGCGCAGCAGCCCTTTGTTTCTCAATGAAACTAATCGACTCATCCACACGCCCCGAAGCGAGCAATAGCTCCGCGAGTTTCTCCGTCGCCTCAGCATGTGCGGGCTCAACCGCGAGAATCTCTCGAAGCTGGAGTATCGATTTCTCAGGAGCACGCTTCAGCAGGTAAAGATAGACCAGGTTCATACGCGCGCCGTTAAACTTTTTGTCGCTGCGCACGGCGCGCAAAAACAGCAACTCAGCCTCATTCAACCTTCCCTGCTTCGCGCGAATCGTCCCCATCAGATTGAGCGCGACAGGCAGATCAGGCGCGACCCGTAACACAGCGGCAAGTTCCTTCTCCGCTTCCGCGACCCGATTGTCTCTGATGAGGGTTGCGATCTGCTCGAACCGTTGAACCACATCGTGCTGCGCAAGAGTGCGGACGCAGCCAAGGCACACCACGCACAAAAGCACTGCCATTATTTGTGCTTTATGCGCCTTTTTGTGGCTATTTGACGAACTCTTTCTCATCCACCTTGCCCTGGCCTTCTTTGATCGTGATGACCCGGTTCACTCCAATTCCGTTGATCTTATCGATCGTGCCGCTGGGCCAACGCACCTGAATCGAATCAACTTTGGTTCGCTTCTCGAGGCCGAAGTGTAATCTCAGATCGCTCTGCGACAAGTAACTGTCTCCGCTGCGAACTTCGTCAACCTGCGTGAAATCTCCCGACACAACCGTCACCCGCGCACCGATGCCATTCCGATTGCTCTTCACGCCCACCGTCTTCACGAGGATCGAATTGTTTCCATTACCGCCGTCGTTGCGCAACAGTTGTGGCGGCCCATCAAGATCTGCAATCAACAAATCGACGTCCCCGTCGTTGTCGAGATCGCCAAACGCCACTCCACGACTCGCGCGATTGTCAGTCAGCACCGTTCCAAACTCCGCCGCCACTTCAGTAAACGTTCCGTCCCGGTTGTTGCGGTGCAACAGCCGCGGCTGCCGGTACGCAGGCAACTGCGGATACACGTGACCGTTGGCAACAAACAGATCGACCCAGCCGTCGTTGTCGTAATCAAAAAACTTCGTGCCCCAACCTACGTGCGGCAAACTCACTGCCGCGACCTTCGCAGCGTAAGAGAGATCCGTAAATGAATGCTTGCCGTCGTTATGATAGAGCGTGTTGTATTCGTCGGCGAAGTTGGTGACAAACAGGTCGAGTTTTCCGTCGCGATCGTAGTCGCCCACGGTCACACCCATGCTTCCCTGCTCGCTCCCATTCTCATTTACCGCCGTGCCCGAAGTAAACCCAACTTCTTCAAACGTGCCGTTGCCTTTGTTTTTGTAATAGAAATTGGGCGTCGAGTCGTTGGCCACGAAAACATCGATGAGTCCATCTTCGTCGAAGTCGCTGCTGATCACGCCCAGGCCGTAATAGCCATTCGGGTCGGTCACGCCTGCTTGTTTGGAAACGTCGGTAAACGTGCCGTTGCCGTTGTTGCGGAAGAGCGAATCGCCGGCGCCTTTCAATCCTCTTGGACCACACTGCACCGGGATCGACTTGTACTGGCACGTCTTGCCCTGGCCGAATTCCGGCAGATTGTTGACGTCGAAATCGACGTAATTGGTGACGAAGAGATCGAGATCGCCGTCGTGATCGTAGTCGACGAAAGAAGCTCCGGTAGACCAGCGTGGATCGCTTACGCCTGCTTTTGCGGTCACGTTGGTGAACGTGCCGTTACCGTTGTTTTTCAACAGATGATCGGGGCCGAGACAGGTGACGTAAATGTCGTCAAAGCCGTCGTTGTTGTAATCGCCGACTGCCGCACCCATTCCCCAGCCGATGTCGGTCACGCCTGCTTTCGCTGATACTTCGGTGAACTTGCCGTTGCCGTCGTTGCGATAAAGATCGCTCTTTGTTTTTCCTTTCGACTTCACGAGATCGACTGTGAGTGCGTTGACGAGGTAAACGTCGAGATCGCCGTCGTTATCGAAGTCGATGAATGCGACACCGCCGCTCATCGATTCTACGATGTACTTTTTATCGGGTGACGCGACATGCTTGAAGGTGATGCCCGCTTGCGTGGTGATGTCGGTGAATGCAATCTTGACCGGCGCGTTTTGTGAAGGCAACACAAACAGCGACAGGATCAAAGTTAAGCTAAAAAAAAGTCTCAAATGCAAACGTTACCCTCGCCTATGACGCCACCTTGGAGTGCGGCGGCCTGGCGCCGCTTTGTTATCGATAGCGCAAGATCGAAACCAAAGCGGCGCC
>DASUPZ010000434.1:0-4108 GCA_036280855.1 Pyrinomonadaceae bacterium
CCAGGCCGCCGCACTCCAAGGAGACGCTCAATAAATAGGGGGGAAATGATGGCATCGACACTCTGGCAGGACGTGCGTTATGGCGTCAGAATGCTGCTGAAAAATCCGGGCATCACGATCATCGTGATTTTTGCGCTCGCACTCGGTATCGGCGCGAACTCAGCGATCTTCAGCGTTGTAAATGCAGTGCTTCTCCGCCCGCTGCCTTACCATGAGTCGGAACGTCTCGTGTTTCTCAATGAGAAAAGCCCCGTGCTCGACGAGATGTCGATCTCATACCCAAACTTTCTCGACTGGCGCGCGCATAATCAGACCTTCGAAAAAATCGGCGTCTACAATCGCGCCAGCTATAACCTCACCGGCACAGGCGAACCGGAACGCATCCTCGCAGGCCAGGTCTCCGCGGATCTTTTTGCAGTGTTGCGTGTGAATGCGTTGCACGGGCGTGTGTTTACGAATGAAGAAGATCAACCCGGCGCCACGCCCGTTGTCGTGCTGAGTTATCCCTTGTGGCAACGCCGTTTTGGCGGTCAGTCAAACATTCTCAACCAGCCCATCACACTCAACGGCAAGAGCTACACCGTTATCGGGATCATGCCTGAGTCGTACGCCTATCCGAGCCGCGTTGAGATGTGGGTGCCGGTGGGCCAACTCTCGGACCAGCTGAGCTGGAAGAGCCGCGGCAATCATCCGGGTCTTTACGGTGTGGCGCGTTTAAAACCGGGAGTAACGTTCGAACAGGCCGATGCGGACATGAACACCATCGCCGCAAACCTCGAGAAGCAGTATCCCGATACGAACACGGCCAATCGCGTCAGGCTGCGATGGTTGATGGAGATCGTTGTTTCCGACGTGCGGCGGGCGCTGTGGGTGATCTTCGGCGCGGTTGGCTTTGTGCTTTTCATTGCCTGCGCAAACATCGCCAACCTTTTACTCGCGCGCGCAACGGCGCGAAGGAAAGAGATGGCGATTCGTACCGCGGTCGGCGCGAGTCGTTGGCGCATCGTTCGACAGTTGCTGACTGAAAGTATTTTGTTGTCACTGATCGGCGGCGGTCTCGGACTGGCGCTCGCACGTTTTGGAATCGATCTGATCCTGTATGTGAGCCCGGATGCGATTCCGCGTTCGCGTGAAATTGGTCTCGACTGGACCGTGCTCGCGTTCACCATTGGCGTCTCATTCCTTACGGGCATTATCTTCGGTTTGATTCCTGCGCTTCAGGCCGGAAGAGTGGACGTACATGAAACGTTGAAAGAAACGGGACGCGGCACCGCCGGGCGTCACTGGTTACGGAGCTCCCTCGTGGTGGTTGAAGTTGCGACTACGCTCGTGCTCCTGATTGGCGCGGGTTTGATGATTCGCAGTTTTTACCTGTTACAGAAAGTGAATCCCGGCTTCAATCACGAACACCTGACGAGCTTCAGCATTGCTTTGCCGGAGAAGAAATATGCAAACGAGGAGCAAATAGGGTCGTTTTACAACCGGCTGCTCGAGAACATCCGTGCACTGCCGGGTGTTGAGTCTGCGGGGGCAGCGACAGGTCTGCCGCTGGGCAATAACGGCTGGCAGACTTCGTATGCCATCGAGGGCCAGCCGCCGCCGGAACGCGATCGGGTCCCCTTGATGGAGGCGTGCCTGGTGACGCCAGACTACTTCCGCGCCATGAATATTCCCGTGCTGCGTGGACGAGTGTTCAGCGATCGTGACGATCGATCACATCTCGCCGGACGCGACCTGAGCAAGATGAACGAATTTGAGAGAGCGGTAGCGGGGGTGACTTCGATCGTTATCGACGAAGAGTTTGCGAAACGCCACTGGCCCAACGAAGATGCGGTTGGCAAGCGCGTTAAGATGGGGACGTCTGCCGACGCGCGCTCGCTCGAAGTGATTGGCGTCGTCGGTCGTGTGAAGATGGAGAGTCTCAATCAGAACAGCGACCGAGTGCAGGGGTACTTCGCGTTTAATCAGAATCCGTCGGATACTATGACTGTCGTCATCAAAGCCTCCTCCGATCCGAACCAGTTGATCACTTCCGTGCGCGCGGCAGTGAAGGAGATCGATCCGGTCCAGCCAATCTACAACCCGCGCACCATGGATGAGATTCGCGCTGAATCCGTCCAGGGCGAGCGTTTGAACCTGACGTTGCTGAGCCTGTTTGCGGGAATCGCCCTCGTGCTGGCGATCGTCGGGATTTACGGAGTGATGTCGTATTCAGTCACACAGCGCACGCACGAGATTGGCATCCGCATGGCCATTGGCGCGCGGCCGCTCGACGTGTTCAAGATGGTCCTTGGAGATGGTATGAAGCTGGCGCTAATCGGCGTCGGCATCGGTTTGGTGAGCGCATTTATATTGACCCGGTTGATGGAGACGATGCTGTTCGGTGTTGAGCCGACCGACGTGCCGACGTTTACCGGTATTTCGGTGTTGCTGATCACGGTGGCGTTGCTGGCCTGTTATCTTCCGGGCCGCAGGGCCACAAAGGTTGAGCCAACCATATCGTTAAGGTACGAATAAAATGGAGCTTCGGTACGCATTTAGAAGTCTTGCCAAGCAGCCCGGCTTTGCAGCCGTGGTTGTGCTTACGCTTGCCCTCGGCATTGGCGCGAGCACTGCGATCTTCAGCGTAGTCAACGCGGTGCTGCTGCGGCCGTTGCCGTTCCCAAACTCCGATCGACTGCAAGTTGTCTGGGGTAATTTCCGCGCGCTCAACATCGCGCGCCTGCCTGCGAAGGCCGCCGAGTACGACGACTATGCGAAACAAACGCAGGTCTTCGACTCGGTTGCCGCCTACTCAAATCAGAGCTTCAACGTGTCGAGCGGCTCCGAGCCTGAACGCATTCGCGGCGCTTACGTTTCAGCCAATCTCTTTCCCATGCTCGAGGCGCAAGCGTCTGCGGGGAGAGTGTTCACTGAAGCTGAGCAGCGCGATCGCGTGGTTGTGTTGAGTGACGGTCTGTGGCAACGGCGCTTCGCCGGAGATCGCGCCATCATCAATCAAAGCCTTACGCTCGACAACGAAAGCTACACGGTGATCGGTGTGATGCCGGCGTCGTTTCAGTTCCCGCATGCGAGTTTTCCGCGCGGTGAGCCGGCTGACGTCTGGCTACCGCTGACTTACACGGCCGAGCAGGTCACGACACGTCGTGGTCCATACTTTCTCAACGTGCTGGGCCGGCTCGCGCCCGGCGTAACTCTCGACCAGGCGCGTTCACACATGAATGCGCTCGCACAACGATACGAGCGCGAGCTGCGTGGTTACCGGGGTCCAAACGGTGAAGACGGCGGCTGGCACATCACCGTCACGCCTTTGCAGGAAGAGGTAGTCGGCGGAACCCGCCGCGCGTTGCTGGTCCTGCTTTTTGCCGTCGGCTTGTTGCTGCTGATTGCGTGTGCGAACGTTGCGAACCTGCTGTTGATGCGCTCGGCGAAACGTAAAAAAGAGCTTGCGATTCGCACGGCGCTGGGCGCCAGTCGTTGGAAGATCGTGAGGCAGCTGGTGGTTGAGGGCCTGGTGCTCGCGACCGTTGCGGCGGTGCTCGGATTGTTGTTTGTGAACTGGGGCATCGATCTGCTCGCCGCGCTTGGTCCAACCATCCTGCCGCGTGCCCACGAAGTCAGTATCGATGCGCGTGTTTTTGGTTTCATGACGTTGATAGTCGCGCTGATCAGCGTTGGTTTTGGACTGGTCGCTGCAAAGCCGGTTTCGAGGCTCGATCTGCACGGAACGTTGAAGAATGCTCCGCAGGCTGGAGGAACTCGTGGATGGCAGTGGAGCAATGTGCTCGTTGTTGCTGAGGTGTCGCTCGCGGTGTTGTTGCTGGTCGGTTCCGGCCTGCTTGTCAAAAGTCTATTGCGGCTGCAACAGGCTAGCCCGGGAATTAATGCGAGCGAGCTGATGAGTGTCGAAATCGATCTTGCAGCGTCGACTTACCAGGAAGCGGATCGCGCGTCGGATTTTTACTCGCGGCTGGTGAGGCAGGTTGAGTCGTTGCCGGGCGTCGAATCGGTGAGTTTTGGAACTGTGCAGCCGTTGAGCGGCAATGCGCGCAGCGACCCGTTTGCGATTGAAGGACGGCAGCTCGATCCGACGAAGTTGACTTCGGCG
>DASUPZ010000435.1:0-10018 GCA_036280855.1 Pyrinomonadaceae bacterium
GGCGCCGCTTTGGTCTCGATCACGCAACATCGGTAACAAAGCGGCGCCAGGCCGCCGCACTCCAAGGAGGCGCGTGAATCCACGCGCCGGTTATGCTATAAGATTCCAACCTACCCTCGACGCGTCACAAAGACTTAGAAAGGTACACGCATTATGAATACAAAGCTTTCACGCGCGCTTGCCCTCCTCTTAATCGTACTGTTCTCGACCTCGTCCGCATGGGCCACTTGCGGCGGCGGCGGCGGTGGCGGAACAGGCGGCGTTGCCGGCGGCAACAGTAACGCCGGACCTTCGCCGACTGTCTACAAAGTGCCGTGGAAGATTTGGGAAGCGAGGACCACTCCGCAAAAGGGACTGATCTTGTACTGGTTCCCAGCCACACAACAGGAGCTCAACGCATCACCCCTTCGCGCATCACGAATTCTCAGCCTCTATTCCGCGCAATGCGTGGCGATGACCGTCGCTGATGCGAAGCAGCCGGAGATGCAACCCATCCTCGGCGACTCAGCAGTACCTGTGGTCGTACTGGCCGGCGCAGACGGCACGCCGATCAAGAAAGTTGAAAGTGCAAACGGCAAACTCAAAATCGATCAGGTTGAGAAACTGGTCGAGGCTGAGATGAAACAACGCGAGACCGCGCTCGACACACAGCTGAAAGACGCGAAAGAGAAGATCAAAGCCGGCGATAACCCGGGCGCTATCGCTCTGCTCAAGCCTGTCGCTGAAGAAAAATGTCTCTTCCCGAAAAAAGCGAAGGACGCGGCGAAGGAGTTGAAGAAACTGGGCGTCGAAGAAATCGGCAGCATTCATGACGCGCCGATTCTCGATCGAGTTGTTGGCGCGAAAGTCGAAGCGGTGATGCGTCGTGGTTTGATTGCCGAAATCAACGAACAATACGTCACTGCCGAAAGACTCTACCGGAAAGCGCAGCAGATGGATCCTGCGGATCCGACGCCGCTTCGTTATCTCGGCGAACTATATCGACACCACACGGGTGAATGGGACAAAGCGAGAGTCGAGTTTGACAAGATCCTAAACATGCCTGCGGATGCTGTCGCGCGAGCAGTCGCACTTCACGGGCTCGGGAAGATGACGATTCACGATGGCGAGTTTAAGAAAGGTCTGTCGTTGATGGAGCAGGCGGCGGCGGAGTTTCCGCTCGCGCTCACTTATCGGAATCTCGCTGTCTACTGGAATTCGGAAGGCGACCTCGAACAAGGCAATGCCTACACGCAGAAGGCGCTGGCGCTCGAACCGAAGGATCCGTACAACCTGGTGTTTGCGGCCGTATTTATGGCGGCTTCGGGACGCGGCGAAGAAGCGTTGAAAATCGCACGCGCGAATCGCAACCTCTTGCCCGCGTCATACAACCTCGCCGCGATCTACGCGCAGACGGGCCATCGCAAACAAGCGCTCGCGTTGCTTGAGCGACATTTCTACCGCTACGAGCGCTACCAGGCCGTTCGCGCGAAGGAGATGATGGAAGCGCGCGTCGATGCGGTGTTTGATTCGTTGCGGCAGGATTCGGCGTTTCTCGCACTGACGAGCGGCGCTGATGGCAAACTGATGATGCCGATGAAACCGCTTACCGGCACTGCAAATCAACACTGAGTATTAGCCGCGGATCTCCGCGGATGAACACGGATTAATTGGCGTTCATCTGCGAAGATCCGCGGCTGCTTTTAAGGACACGCCCATAGACCAAGTCCATAGCTACCGCATCTGGCAAGTAATAACCGCATCAGCAGTCGGCACCATGATCGAATGGTACGACTTCTACATCTTTGGCAGTCTTGCCGTAACAATCTCGCCCCTCTTCTACCCTGAGGGCAACGACACACTCGCGCTCATCGCTTACCTGTCGACGTTTGCCGTCGGATTTGTCGTTCGTCCGTTCGGTGCACTTTTCTTCGGGCGTATCGGCGATCTAGTCGGACGGAAATATGCTTTTCTCGTCACCCTCCTGATCATGGGCGGCGCGACTGCGTTGATCGGCTTTCTTCCAACCTACGCAACGATCGGCATCGCTGCTCCGATTATCCTGTTGGTTATTCGCGTGCTACAGGGACTCGCGCTCGGTGGTGAATACGGTGGCGCCGCAGTTTACGTTGCCGAACACGTGCCGGACGAGAAGCGAGGTTTCTACACCAGCTTTATTCAGATCACTGCGACGCTTGGTTTGTTTCTCTCGCTCATGGTCATTCTGATCGTGCAGAACGCGATGAGTCGAGAGACATTCAACTCGTGGGGCTGGCGTATTCCGTTCATCATCTCGATCTTCCTGGTCGTCATCTCGCTTTACATTCGTATGCGAATGAAAGAGTCGCCGATCTTTCAACAGATCAAGAGCGCCGGCATGACGTCAGCCCAACCACTCAAAGAAGCGTTTACAAAGTGGGAGAACCTAAAGCGTGTGTTGATTTCACTTTTCGGCGCGACGGCGGGACAGGGCGTGGTGTGGTACACGGGCCAGTTTTATGCGCTCTTCTATTTGCAGACGATCTTGAAGGTCAACAGCCGTTCCGCGAATTACATCGTGGCAATTGCATTGCTGCTGGGGATGCCGCTCTTTGTCTTCTTCGGCGCCCTTTCGGACCGCATCGGTCGCAAACGGATCATGATGGCCGGATGTTTACTCGCGGCGGTGTCTTACATTCCGATCTATCAGGCAATGCAACGTGCTGCGGGTTCGGAAGTTGTGACAGCCATTTCGCAGCGCAACGCGACTACTGGTGCGATTAGTTTGACTCCGCAGACGAGCGTCAATGGAGCGTTGCAACCAGCGAAGGAAGTGCTGCCCTACACGAGTTTTGGTTCGCTCGTTAGTAATCCGATCGCGTGGAAGTTGATCCTGCTGGTCTTTATCCAGGTAGTTTTTGTGACGATGGTCTATGGGCCGATCGCAGCTTACCTGGTCGAAGCTTTTCCGGCGAAGATCCGTTACACCGCACTGTCTCTGCCTTATCACATCGGCAATGGCGTCTTCGGCGGCCTGCTCCCGTTGATCGGCCTCTCAGTGATCGCGCAAACGGGCAATATCTACGCCGGCCTCTACTACCCGATCGTCGTCGCCATCCTGACGTTCATCATCGGCTCGTTGTTACTGAAAGAGACGAGGCACACGCTAATCTGGGACGAAGTCAAAGCCGCGGATTAACGCGGATTGGGCGCGGATCTTTAGCGATCTTTGTAGACGATGCCGTTCTTCATCACGAAGACGACTTTTTGCATGTTCTCGATATCGCTGAGCGGGTCGCCGGAGACGGCGACGATGTCGGCCCATTTGCCGGCTGTTAGGGAGCCGATGTTTTTGTCCCAGCCCAACAGCTTAGCGCCGTTTGATGTGCCGGCCACGATTGCGTCCATGTTGCTCAGGCCGCCCCATTGGACCAGCAATACAAACTCGCGCCCGTTCGTGCCGTGAGGTACGACGCCCGAGTCGCTTCCCACTGCCATCTGAACTCGGTTTGCCACCGCGAGTTTGATCGCATTCCGTACTGCCGCAGCCGCAGCCAACGCTTTCTGCGCACGCAAGCCCTTCAACACTCCGGTCTTTGCAGCGCGCTCGACAGCTTCAGCCGCCGAGAGTGTCGCGACCAGATACGTGCCGCGCTCGCGCATCAAACGCGCGCCTTCCTCGTCGAGAAAAGAGCCGTGTTCGATCGATGAGACACCAGCTCGGACGGCGATTTTGATTCCTTCCGTGCCATGCGCGTGCGCGGCCACCCGGCGCTCGAGTTTGTTCGCCTCCTCAACCATCGCCTTCAACTCTTCATACGTGTACTGCGTCGCGCCGACGGCTGTGCCTTCCGACAACACGCCACCGGTTGCACACGTCTTGATCACGTCTGCGCCGTACTTAATCTGATAACGCACGGCGGCGCGAACCTGATCCGGTCCATCAGCGATTCCCTCTTCAATTCCCGGGTCGAACATGCCGGGCTTGAAACCGTTCTCGTCGCAGTGTCCGCCGCGGATGCCGATTGAATGACCTGCACTCATCATGCGTGGTCCCGGCGTCCAGCCTTCCTCGATGGCTTTGCGCAATGCGAGATCGTCAAACTGGTTGGCACCCACGTTCCGCACAGTTGTAAACCCTGACATCAAAGTCGCGCGTGCATTGGCGACGCTGATGATTGCTCCAAACGAGTTGAAGTCTCGCACGAGCGCATTGTCGCCGGCCGGGTCGCCGAGCGTGCGGCCGATCAGGTGAGTATGCGCATCGATAAAACCGGGCATGAGTGTGACGTCGCCGAGATCGATCATCCGTGCGTTTGGCGGCACTCTGACGGATCCGGCGGGTCCAACCGCCTCGATCTTATTGTCGTCGATAACTACGACTGCGTTCCTGATCGCAGCAGCACCGGTTCCATCGATCAGCCGGGCGGCCTTGAGCACAACGACGCCTTTTCCGATCGGCGCGTCAGGCGTGATTCGCACCGGCTGATCCTGCGCGAAGATTGAGACACATAGCGAATGGACCACAAACAGTGTTAGGGCGATTGGTTTCAGGTTTTTCACTGCTTATTCCTTTGAAATAGGGTTGGAGACGCGAGCCGACGCATTTTAGTAGACATTCGTCCCCGGCGAAAGCCTTCTCGTTCATTGACACGCCTGCTGCTCCTTTGGCAATTTCAGGCGCATGAAAATTAATCGTCGAGAGTTCAACTATGGTCTGGTGCTGAGTGTGGGATCGTTGTCAATCCCGTGGTTCCCTTCGCAAGCGACACTTCGTGTCAACGAAAAGCGGATCATGGACCACCTTTTCGCGCTCGCGGAGTTTGGAAAGAATCCGCAGGGCGGTGTTAGTCGCGTTGCTTACAGTGATGCTGACAAGCAGGGCCGCGAGTACGTGCTCGGGCTGATGCGCGAAGCCAAACTAGAAACGACGATTGATGCCGCGGGCAACCTCATCGGCCGTCGCGCAGGGAGCGCAACTGGTCTCAAGCCTTTGCTGATTGGCTCACACATCGACACCGTTCCCGAAGGCGGAAACTACGACGGCGTGGTCGGCTCAATGGGCGCCATCGAAGTCGCGCACACGCTCGCGGAGAACAACGTCACAACGCGACATCCGCTTGAAGTCGTCATCTTCCAGAATGAGGAGGGTGGACTGATTGGCAGTCGCGCGATGGATGGCGAGTTGACTGAGAAAGAACTGGATCTCGTCAGTCGCAGCGGGAAAACGATTCGCGACGGTATTAAATTCATCGGCGGCGATCCGTTGAAGCTAGCTGAAGTTCGCCGGCAGAAAGGCGACATCGCGGCATATCTCGAGTTGCACATCGAACAGGGCAACGTCCTCGATAACGAGAAGATCAAGATCGGCGTGGTTGAAGGAATCGTCGGGATTAACTGGTGGGACGTAACTATCGAAGGTTTTGCGAACCACGCCGGCACGACCGCCATGAACAATCGTCAGGATGCGCTCCTGGCCGGCGCAAAGTTTATCGAAGCGGTGAACCGGATTGTGACGAGTGTGCCCGGAAGACAGGTCGGAACGGTTGGCAGGATCAATGCACTTCCCGGCGCGCCGAACGTGATTCCCGGAAAAGTTGTGCTGAGTCTTGAACTGCGCGATCTCGATGCAGCGAAGATCAAAATGCTGTATGAGAAGATCTACGCCGAGGCGGAACAGATCGCGACGGCGAGCAGAACGAAGTTCGACTTCACAGAGATCAATGTCAATATCCCGGCCCCGACCGAGCCGCGAATTCGATCACTGATTTCGGAAGCCGCAAAAGAGCTTGGTCTCTCTACTAAATCTCTACCTTCGGGAGCGGGCCACGACGCTCAGGACATGGCCCGCCTCGGTCCTGTAGGCATGATCTTCGTCCCGAGCGTCGGCGGCATCAGCCACTCACCCCGCGAATTCTCCCATCCGGAAGACATCGCCAACGGCGCAAACGTCCTGCTTCACACGCTGCTAAAACTCGACAAAGGCTAGAGAACTTTGCGTTAGAAACGCACCAGTCAGTACAGAGGAAAAGAATGCCAGTCATCTCAATGTTCTATGGAATCATCGTGCTGATGTACTATTTCGATAATCGTGGGCACCAGCAACCACATATTCATGTGCAGTACAGCGATGAAGAGGCCGTCATTTCAATCCCAGACGGTGAAGTTATTGCAGGATCGCTTCGGAAGGCAAAACTGAAGCTCGTTCAGGCATGGGTGGAACTTCATCGAGATGAGTTGATGGCAGATTGGACGCTGGCAGTTAACGGGCAACCTGTTTTTAAGATCGACCCACTGAAGTAACAGAATGATAAAAGTTATCGCAGTGAAGGCAAACGATGATTACACACTGGATTTGAAGTTCAGCGATGGAAGTGTGAAAAGATTCGACGTTAAGCCATATCTCGAATATCAAGTCTTCGGAGAGTTAAGAGATTTGGCTTACTTCAAACAAGTGTCACTTGCCTTCGGAACAGTCCAATGGCCTCACGAACAAGACATTGCGCCAGAGACATTGTTTCTCGAAGGCAACTCTATTTCTCAACAATCCTCGCCAGATCAGTAATCCTCGCTACTCATATCGCAGCGCGATGATCGGATCTACTTTCGTTGCGCGGCGCGCGGGGAGGTAGCTCGCGAGTGCCGCGACGAACACGAGTAGTAGCGAGATGAGTGTGAACGTAGTGGGATCGGTGGCGGTCACGCCGAACAGTAACGTCGACATCACGCGTGTCAAAAGAAAAGCGGCGATGAGACCGATGATGAGTCCGGCGATCACGAGCTTCATGCCGTAGCCGACAGCGAGTTTGAGGACGGCTCCCGTTTGCGCACCGAGCGCCATGCGAATGCCGATCTCGTGCGTGCGCTGGGCCACCGAGTAACTCATCACACCGTAAATTCCCACGCCCGCAAGGACGAGTGCCACGCCTGCGAAGATCGCGAGAAGCAACATGCTGAAACGTTGCCGCGCAATCGAGTCGGCGAAGATCTCTTCCATCGTGCGAATATTTGAAACGGGCTGGTCCTTATCAATGTCCCAGACGGCCTTGCGCACAGTCGCTGCCATGCCGGACGGATCGACGTCAGTCTTGACTACGAGGTCGCGCGGCGCAAAGAACCCGGCCTGACGATAACTCAAGTACATCTGAGGCTTCGGCTCCATGGTCAGTTCAAACTGGCGCACGTCTTTCACCACGCCGACAACCTGGATCCAATCGTCAGCCGTCTGCACCCTTCCCGTAGAAAGGCGCTTTCCGATAGCATCTTCCCCCGGCCAAAACCGGCGTGCCATCGTCTCACTAATGACGGCAGCGTTGGGAGTGGTAGCAGTGTCTTGCTCACTGATTTGCCTGCCGCTTAACAAGGGGATGCTCATGGTATCGAAATAACTCGGACTGATGATTCGCGTGACGGCAATAAGCTCCTGCCCCGGTTGAGGCTCGGGCCGTCCTTCGATGCGAACCGTTATCATGTTTCCCTGACGGTACAACGGAAGGTTGGTAGTGACTGCCGCAGATCGGACCCCTGCCAACGACTGCACACGCTGGACCACGTTCTCGTAGAACGCCGTGCGACGCTCGAAGTCGGCGTACTTGGGCTCGGGCAGCACGATCTTCATCGTCAAAAGGTTGTCGACGCGAAAGCCCGGATCGACACTGCGCAAACGCAGAAAACTGTTGATCAATAGACCTGCTCCTATAAGAAGCACGAGCGAGATCGCGACTTCTGCCGTCACGAGGACACTTCGCAGTCGCTTGCCGCTGCCGCCAGTCGCGGCATCGCGACCGCCTTCTTTCAGTGTCTCGATCTGGTTGAAGCGGAGAGCCTGAAGCGCAGGCGCCAGGCCGAAGATCAGACCCGTCAGCACTGAAACAAGGAGGGTGAAACCGAGCACCTTGAAGTCAACAGAGATCTCGCGCGCCTGCGAAATGTTTTCCGGTATGAACGTTCGCAGCAGTATCAGTCCACCGTAAGCAATTGTGAGTCCTACAATTCCACCCAACGTTGAAAGCAAAACGCTCTCAGTCAGAAATTGCCTGATCAAACGCCAGCGCCTCGCACCAAGCGCGACACGTACGGCGATCTCTTTCTGCCGCACCGCGGCCCGGGCCAGTAAGAGGTTCGCCACATTCGCGCATGCGATGAGCAACACCAGTCCCACGGCGCCAAGCAGAATCATCAACGCTGGTCTTATGTCTCCGACGAGGTGTTCGTGCAATGACTGCACTGTCGCGCCGAGATCAGCGTTGGATTGCGGGTATTGTTGTTGAAGACGAGTTGCGATCGTGCTCATCTCCGTCTGGGCCTGTTCCACACTCACGCCGGGCCTGAGCCGCCCAACGACCTGGAGATAGTGACGATTACGATTCGTCGCTTCCTGCGGAGTGAACGCGATCGGCACCCATGCCTCATCATCATTCGTCGGAAATTGAAACCGCGCCGGCATCACACCGACAACAACGTAGCTGTCCCCGTTGATAGTTAACGACTCTCCGACAATGTTCGGATCGCCACCAAACCTGCGTTGCCATAATGGGTAACTCAACAGGACCACGCGATTCGAGCCTGGTTGATCTTCAGCGGCAGTGAAGACACGACCGACCTGTGGCTCAACTCCGAGGAGCGGAAACAGATTGGCTGAAACACGTCTGCCTTCGAGGCGTTCTGGTTCGCCCGAACCTGTCAGGTTGAAACTCGTGTCGGCGATCGCGGCCATGCCTTCAAACACCTGGTTCTGATCGCGCCAGTCAACAAAGTTCGCGGCAGCGGGCGTGTCGCGCGGGTATCCATGCCGGCTCGAGTCTTCCCAAACCATAACGAGTCGTTCTGGATCCTTGTACGGCAACGGCCGCAACAGGACAGTGTTGACGACACTGAAGATCGCGGTGTTTGCGCCGATGCCGAGGGCCAGAGCAATGATGGCGATAATGGTGAAGGCGGGATTCTTCAACTGCATCCGCACCGCGTAACGCAAGTCGTGTAAGAGATCGGTTAACAAGTTGGTCCTCCCGGATCCTGGAACGACGGGTGCAGGTTTGTTAGACCGTCGTAATTCATTCAAGAGTGGACTGGCTTCGGATAGTTCCCGAACCGCGGCTCGTCTCGCTTCGAATTCGGTCGCACCACTTCGAAGCGCCCGCTCGTAGACATCTTCGACGTGCTGGGCCAACTCCTCGACTATCTCAGCCTCATTCGCAGGCGCGAGATTGAGTCCGGAGAGTCGTTTTCTAATTTCTTCCTTCCAATCAGGCATCGAACATCCGCGAGGGCTTATATGTCATAGCGATATATTATTGAGCCGCATATCAACCGTCAACTTTGGAATTTTCGGAGGATATATACAAAAAGCCACAGATGAACGCGGAATGACGCAGATCAGAAACTGCTTCTGATCGGCGTTCTTCCGCGTTTATCTGTGGCTTATTAGTCTTATTTACACTTACTGTAACCGCAGTCACGGCAGAAGTCGCAGCCGCTCGCGTGCTCGAGCTGGCCGTGGCATTCGGGGCAGATGCCGATCATGTTTGACATGATGGCGCCCGTGACGGGTTTTTGTTGGGGGTGAAGTGGAGACTGTTTCTTATTCACCGCGCGGGCTGAGTCAGGGAGATCCTGGACACGACGCACCGTGATCATGATGCACTCCGCTACCGCCTGTTCCGGTGAGGTGAGTAAACGCTCGTTGAACCACACTGCGTGCGTTCCCGTGACCTTGTTCAAACTGTACGCCACTTCCGCAGCGTCAAAACCACCACGCAGCATCTTGGAAGCAAGCAACCCCACACCGCCGCTGATCGGACCAGTGGCAAACACTTCCTGGATCATCTTGCCGTCGTGATTTACTGTTACGTAAAGGTTTTGACCGTCAAACGGAATCTGCCACGTCGCACCACGCAGTTCGCGTGGACGCTCGATACGAATTGCAGTCACTGCCGGAACCTTGATCGTCTCGGAATGTTCGCGCGCAATCGCTTCCTGACGAGCTGATGCGTCATCAGCCGCGATGGCTTCCGCCGCGCTCACACTCTCTTCCAAAGGCTCCACGATTGCCTCGGGATTG
>DASUPZ010000436.1:0-4268 GCA_036280855.1 Pyrinomonadaceae bacterium
GAACCGCCGGCGCGTCGGCCACGAAAAACGGAAACTTCAGCTACGACCGAACGAGTCTCGTAAGCCTGGCGACAACCGCCAGAACACCTGATGGGACCAGTTCAGGTTACTTCCTGCGTAACCATTTCGACGTTGCCAAACTCGATACCGCCCGCGTTGCTGGCGAGGCGATTCGGAAAGCACTCGATGCACGGAATCCTCGCACGCTCGAACCCGGAACTTATCCGGCGATACTCGAGCCACAGGCAGTCGCGGATCTGCTGAGCGGGTTTGCTTTTAGTTTCGACGCGCGCAGCGCTGAAGAAGGCCGGAGTGCATTCTCAGCACCCGGAGGAAAGACTAAAGTCGGTGAAAAAGTTTTTGACGAGCGCATAAACATTTACAGCGATCCGTGGCATCCGGATCTTCCCGGTTCACAATCCGCACAGGGTGGACTTCCCGCGCAAAAGATCTATCTCGTGCGCAACGGCGTGGTGGAAAACCTGGTCTATTCACGATTCTGGGCGAAGCAAAAAGGCAAGGAACCGACACCTGGTCCAGTGAACAACATCATCGAGAGTTCGCAAGCTCCAGTGTCGCTCGAAGACATGATCAAGTCGATGGACCGCGGGCTGCTGCTCGGACGGTTCTGGTATATACGCGGCCTCGATCCGCGCACGATGTCGCAAACCGGTCTCACGCGCGATGGCATCTGGTACATCGAGAAGGGCAAGATCCAGTATCCGGTGAAAAACTTCCGCTTCAATCAAAGTCTGATGCAACTGCTCGCGCCGGGCAACATTGAGATGATCGGGAAGTCGGAACGCGTAGGCAGTTCGGAAGGTCAGGGCGGAAGCGCTTCGCTACTCCCGGCGCTCAAAGTGAAAGAGTTTCACTTCTCCTCGCAGTCCGAAGCCGTTTAGGCGGTTCATCACCGTTCAGAGTTCAAGCTTTAGCTTGCCCTCAGAGAGCAGCCTGAAGGCTGAACTCTGAACTCGCTTAAACAGACCACATCGCACATTGACAATTCAGTCGCGAGGCAATACTGTGCCCGGCGCTCTACCAACCTCCCAAAGTCTCAAAGACAGAAGGAAAAACAAAATGGCAGTACAAATTATTCTTAGTGCACCTGGTCCTTTACCGGTTAAAGCTACTTTTAACGCTCCGGGGGACATGCCGATGTACATCGAAGTCAGCGGCTCGGTTTGGTCTGCATCTGCCAATCAAATGATTGGAATCAATATCGAACTTGACGGTGCGAAAATCGGAACAGCGCAAATTTTCTCGAACGGACAATCAACGCACCGGGCCGTGGTCCCCGCCTGGGTTCCGGTCAAACTTACACAGGGCCAGCATACCGTCGCACTCTCTCTCGCTAACCCCGCGACCACTTCTGATTCAAACGATTCTTTCGTCGCAGTACTTCACTACTAATCCTTACCACTTGCCAATTCCGGTTGCTGAGAGAGAAACTTAGCAACCGGAAATTGAGCTTCCCCCGCCACTATTTTCCCGCACGCCCAGCTTCGAAAGGAGTCCCAGGTGAAACACACTCTTTCAATGATGGTCCTGATAAGCCTCGCCGTTATTTCGTACACGATCTCGGCCCACGCTCAGGGAGAACACACGCACCGGCACGATCCGTCCGAAAAGCTCGGCGTGGTTAATTTCAAAGTCTCATGCAACGCACAGGCGCAGAAACAATTCAATCGCGCAGTCGCGTGGCTTCATTCGTTCGAATATGAAGAAGCGGAAAAAGCGTTTACCGAAGTGACGAGGATCGATCCGAAGTGCAGCATGGGCTACTGGGGCATCGCGATGAGTAACTTCCATCCACTCTGGGCGCCGCCAAGTGCTGCGGAGCTGAAGAAGGGTTCGGACGCAATCGCGCAGGCGAAGAATGCAGCCGCCGGAACTCAACGCGAGCGAGATTACATTGCGGCACTGGAAGTCTTTTACAAAGACCACGACCGGCTCGATCACCAGGCGCGCACGTTCGCTTACAGCGACACGATGAAGCAGCTTCACCTGAGTAATCCTGCTGATCGTGAGGCAGGTATCTTCTATGCACTGACGCTGATCGCGACGGGAATGATGTCGCGCGACAAGAGTTACGTCAGAGAGAAGCAGGCCGCTCAGATCCTCAACGCCGTGCTTGCACGCGAGCCCCAGCATCCGGGAGTTGCTCACTATCTGATTCACAGCTACGACTATCCTGCACTCGCGCAGTTGGCGCTTCCGGCGGCAAGAGCATACGCGAAGATCGCTCCTGCATCAGCGCATGCGCAGCACATGCCGTCCCACATTTTTATCCGGTTGGGTTTGTGGCAAGAAGCGATTAATTCAAACCTCGATGCCAAAGCCGCGGCAAAGGCCTTTGCCGTCAGAAACAAAATGGGCGGCGTATGGGACGAGCAGCTTCACGCCATGGACTATCTCGCGTACGCGTATTTGCAACTCGCTCAGGACAAGCAAGCTGCCGCCGTGCTTCAAGAGGTGAACAAGATTCAGAAGATCGAGCCGGAAAGTTTCAAAGTCGCCTACGCGCTCAGTGCGATCCCGGCGCGTTATGTGCTCGAGCGACGGCAGTGGAACGAAGCAGCAAAGCTGGAGTTGAGTTCGGAATATTTGAAACAGTTTCCGTGGCAACGTTTTCCCTGGGCCACTGCGCACATGCATTTTGCACGCGCGATTGGCGCAGCACGCGCCGGCGACGCTGCCTCGGCACGTCGTGAAGCCGAAGCTCTGACGACGATCCAGCAGACACTTACCGGAGTGAAAGGCGATTACGATTGGGCCCGGCAGGTTGAAATCCAGCGGCAGGTCGCAACGGCGTGGCAGGCTTACGCGGAGGGCAAGCAGGAGGAAGCGGTTCAGCTACTTCGTAAGGCCGCGGATCTCGACGATGCAACCGACAAGCATCCTGTGACGCCCGGCTCGATTCTCCCGGCGCGCGAACAGCTAGGCGAACTTCTGCTGGAGATCAAACAACCGGCGGCAGCGTTGCGCGAGTTTGAGACTTCGTTCAAAAGCACACCGCAGCGGTTTAACGGTCTATACGGCGCCGCGCGTGCGGCCCAGCTCACGGGCGATCAGATCGCAGCGAAGAATTATTATCGAAAACTCATGCAACTCGTGCGCGGCACGGACAGCGACCGGCCCGAGATCAACGAAGCGAAAGTCTTCCTCGCCCGTCGTTGATGAACCTTTGACAGGATTGCCAAGATTCGCACGATGAACAAGACACTGGAAGGAAAAGTGGCGCTCGTTGCGGGGGCGACGAGGGGTGCGGGGAGAGGGATTGCGCTCGAGCTCGGGGCGGCGGGGGCGATTGTGTATTGCACCGGGCGTTCGACGAAGGATCGACGTTCGGAGATGGATCGGCCGGAGACGATCGAAGAGACGGCGGAGTTGATCGAGCGAGAAGGCGGACGCGCGGTGGCCGTGCAGGTCGATCATTTGGAGCAGGAGCAGGTGAAGGAGCTGATCACTCGTATCGAACGTGAGCAGGGTCGTTTGGATGTTCTGGTGAACGACATCTGGGGCGCCGATCGATACATACAGTGGGACGTTCCCGTTTGGAAACACTCACTTGAAAATGGCCTGCGGATGCTGCGGCTTGCAGTCGACACGCATATCATTACGAGCCATTTCGCCCTCCCGGTCATGATTAAAAATCCGGGAGGACTCGTGGTGGAAGTTACCGATGGAACTGCCGAATACAACGACGAAAACTATCGCCTGTCGTTGTTTTACGATCTTGCAAAGACATCTGCGATTCGCATGGGTTGGTCGCTCGCGCACGAACTCGAGCCTCACGGCTGCACCGCCGTCACTGTCAGTCCCGGCTGGTTGCGTTCCGAACAGATGCTCGACAACTACGGCGTCAAAGAAGAAAACTGGCGCGACGCGACGAAGGTACAGCCGCACTTCATCATCACCGAAACGCCGCGGTACGTCGGTCGTGCGATCGCACATCTTGCGGCCGATCCGGAGGTTGCACGATGGAATGGGCAGTCGTTATCAAGCGGGCAACTCGCAAAAGTCTACGGCTTCACTGACGTCGACGGCTCTCAACCCGATGCATGGCGTTACCTTGTTGAAGTGCAGGATCCAGGCAAACCCGCCGATGCAACCGGCTACCGGTGAGCCAGGGCATTCGGACGCCTCCCTGGAGTGCGGCGGCCTGGCGCCGCTTTATTATCGGTGACGTCTGATCGAATACCAAAACGGCGCCAGGGCGCCGCACTCCAGGGAGGCGTCCGAATGCCCTGGCTCACCTGTAGCCG
>DASUPZ010000437.1:0-4346 GCA_036280855.1 Pyrinomonadaceae bacterium
TTCCGCGCAGTTGATGCGGCGCATACTGGTGGACCACGCCCGCCAGCACCAGGCCGTGAAGCGTGGCGGCTCAGTGCAACAGCGCATTTCGATCACGAGTGTTGAAAAATTCGCGAAGCAGCCGGAAGTCGATTTGCTGGCGTTGAATGAGGCGCTCGACGAACTCGCGAAGATGGATCCACAGCAGAGCCGTATCGTGGAAATGAAGTTTTTTGGCGGACTTTCGATCGAGGAAATTGCCGAAGTGCTGTCGATTGGTCATGCGACGGTTGAGCGTGATTGGAAGATGGCCCGCGCGTGGCTGCGACGCCAGCTGGCATGAGGGACAGTGGGGCATTTGTCCGCGTTTCACTTAGGTAGGAAAAACGCGTTCAGAGTTCAAGCTTTAGCTTGTTTTTCCGCCGGATACAGCCTAAAGGCTGAACTCTGAACTAAGAATTATGACGCCCGAACGTTGGCAACAAGTCAAAGAGATTTTCAACTCAGCGATCCACTATCGCCCCGAAGACCGCGGCCGCTTTATTTCGCAGGCGTGTTCCGGCGACGAGGATCTGCGTAGCGAAGTTGAATCGTTGATAGCCTCGCACGAGCAGAGTGGCGAATTTATCGACAAGCCGGCGATTGCGGCCGCGGCGTCGTTGTTCGCGGGCGAGAAAGCAGAACTGACCCCAGGCCACACAATCGGCTCCTACGAAGTGCTCTCCTTCATCAGCCGCGGCGGAATGGGCGAGGTTTATCTCGCGGAAGACAAACGTCTCGGTCGCAAAGTCGCCTTGAAACTTCTGCCCGCCTCGTTCACCACTGACAGCGATCGACTCCGGCGATTTGAACAGGAAGCCCGCGCGGCTTCGGCGTTGAATCACCCAAACATCATCACCATCTACGAGATTCGAGAGGCGGCCGGATCGCACGTCATCGCCACGGAGTTTGTCGAAGGCGAAACGTTGCGACACCGCATGAATCGTTCAGCCCTCACGCTTTCTGAAAGCCTGAACGTGGCTATCCAGGTTGCGGATGCACTCTCCGCCGCGCACAAAGCAGGCATTATTCATCGCGATATCAAACCTGAAAACATAATGCTGCGGCCCGACGGTTACGTGAAGATACTCGACTTCGGGTTGGCAAAACTAAGTGAAGAAACTTCTCCGGCGATCGCTTCGGAAGCGCCGACGATCCAGGTACGAACAGGTTCGGGCATCGTCATCGGCACGGCCGGATACATGTCACCCGAGCAGGCGCGCGGCCTCGGTGTGGACCATCGCTCCGACATCTTCAGTCTCGGCGCTGTGATCTACGAAATGCTGGCCCGGCGTAAACCGTTTGAAGGCGAGACGCCGAGCGACACGATGGCTGCGATCCTCAAGACAGAGCCCGCGTCGCTTTCACGAGTCGCGCCCGGAACTCCTTCCGAACTCGCGCGCATCGTTACCAAGGCGCTGCGGAAAGATCGTGAAGAACGCTACCAGGTGGTGAAAGATCTCTGGCTCGATCTGAAAGCACTCAGACAGGAACTCGAGTTTCAGGACAAACTCGATCGTTCGTCTGCTTCCGAAGGGGAAGCGACGGGAATCATGCTTCCGGGTGAGTCGACCGTGAACCTGGCGGCAGCGCATTCCACGGCGCCACGCAGTGCGATCAGCAACATCAGCGAATCGATCAGCGTCGAGATCAAGCGACACAAAGCCGGGTTTGTGCTCGCGTCGATCCTGGTGCTTTTGATCTTAGCCGCCGGTGGTTATGGAGTTTACCGCTGGCTCAAGCGCGAACCGCCGGCGACACATTTCGCGAGCGTCAACATCACGCGCCTGACAAACTCCGGAAACGTGATCGACGCCGCGATCTCGCCTGACGGAAAGTACATGGTTTATGTGTTGAGCGAGCGCGGCACGCAGAGTCTTTACATTCGCCAGGTGAGCACGGCCAACGACAAGTTGATCGTTCCACCCGCGGGCGTCGGGTTTTTCGGCATGACGTTTTCACCCGATGGAACGGAGCTCTACTACGCGATTAAAGCAAACCTCGATTCCGGCACACTCTATCGCATCCCGGTTTTGGGCGGTATTCCGGCCAAAGTGCTGCAACACATCGATGGGCCAATCAGTTTTTCACCTGACGGAAAACAGTTTGTCCTCCTGCGTGCAAACTATCCGAGCCAGGGCGACAGCTCGCTCGTAATCGCAAACGTAGACGGCACGGGCGAGCGTACTCTCGTGACGAAAAAGAGCCCGTATCGTATGGCGCCGTTGTTCTTTACTGGTCCATCGTGGTCGCCTGACGGGAAGTTTGTCGCAGCGGCGGTCGACACTCTTGGCGGGAGCAGTAAAGTCGTTGGTTTCGCAGTTGCAGATGGTAGTGAGAAAGATCTCTCGCCGCAGTCATGGCCGTTTGCAGCGCGTGTTCAGTGGTTGCCGGACATGTCAGGTTTGCTGATGGTCGGCGGCGATAATCCAGGCGCCGCCCAACTTTGGTTCATCAGTTATCCCGAAGGACACGCGCGGCGAGTTACAAACGACTTGAATTCATACCGCGCGATTGGCTTGACACACGACGGCACGAAGTTCAGCACGATCCAGTCGCAGGGACTCGTAAATCTGTGGGTAGTGCCTGAAGGAAAGTCGGAAGACGCGGTTAGATTACCTACGGGGAACGTCACGTTTTACTCGTCGAACGGTAACAACGTCGCCTGGACGCCGGATGGGAAAATCGTCTTTGTCTCAAACGAAGGCGGCATGGCTGACATCTGGCTTGCGGATCCTGACGGAAGTAATCGCAAACAGTTGACGTCCAATGGTGCGGTCAACGTTGCGCCGGTGGTTACGACAGACGGCCGTTACGTAGTGTTTACGTCGATGCGTGAGAATCAAAGAAACATCTGGCGCATGAACATCGATGGGAGTAACCCGCTGCGTTTGACCTCGGGTCTTAGCGAGGGATTCCCGGCACTTTCACCTGACGGTCGTTGGGTTGTTTACACTGGATACGACGGAGTGCGGTCGTCGTTGTGGAGGGTTTCGATTGACGGTGGTACGCCGGTTCAAATTACTGACCACGTCGCCACGGCTGCAACAGTGTCGCCCGACGGCCGCTGGATCGCTTTTACTTATACCGAAGCCGTGGATCTGTTCGCTCCCGTGAACCGGCTTGCCATCATTCCATTTGAAGGTGGCTCAGACATAAAGCTTTTTAACATTCCTGCGAGCGGCACTGTCCTGACACTTGCGCAATGGGCGCCGGATGGGAAATCAGTTCATTACACGGTTAATACAAACGGCGTCTCCAACATCTGGAGCCAGCCGGTTGATGGTGGTCCACCAAAGCAGGTCACCGATTTCAAAGATATGTTGATGACGGGGTTCGCGTGGTCCAGCGACGGGAAGCAGTTGGCGTGCACGCGTGGTACTCTGGTTCGCGATGCAATCCTGATTAGTGATTCGAAGTAAACGTTCAAGAGAGGATGGGACAGATGGACCTGCGCGTACTGCTGACAACTTTTGGAATCATCTTTCTCGCGGAGATGGGAGATAAAACGCAACTTGCGGCGATGACGATGTCGGCGCAAACGAAGCGGCCGTGGGCTGTGTTCCTCGGAGCGAGTCTCGCGCTGGCGGCGGTGTCGGCGGTGGGCGTTTTGGTTGGCGGAGTTGTGGGTGATTATGTGCCGTTGATTTGGGTGAAGCGAGTTGCGGCGGTAGCGTTCATCCTTATTGGTGTGTTGATGCTATTGGGTAAGTTCTGACAGGATTACAGGATTCAAAGGATTTTCAAGATTGCCCCAGACTCCCCATATCGAACGCCACTTCACCTCGAGCGAAGTCGTTCGCGACGTCGTCATCGGCATGGCTGATGGTCTCACCGTTCCGTTTGCGCTCGCTGCCGGACTCACAGGCGCCATCAATTCCACAGGCATCATCGTAACTGCTGGATTGGCTGAGATCGCCGCGGGATCCATCGCGATGGGACTCGGCGGTTACATGGCCGCCAAGAGCGATGCCGAGCACTATGCAAAAGAACGCGAACGCGAGAAACGTGAAGTGCAGGAGATCCCGCACGAAGAGATGCGGGAAGTGGCGGAAGTTTTTCAGGCCTACGGATTGACGGAAAATGAAACGTGGCCCATCGTTCAGGCGCTGAAACGACAGCCGCGAAACTGGGTCGACTTCATGATGCGGTTCGAACTCGGGCTGGAGAAACCGAACCCGCGACGCGCATTGGCTAGTGCCCTCACGATCGCGGGCGCGTACACCGCCGGCGGTCTGATTCCACTCTCGCCGTACTTTTTTACGGAACTAACGTCAGTGGCGCTGCTGTATTCGGTGGTGCTGACGCTCGCGGCGTTATTGATCTTC
>DASUPZ010000438.1:0-21219 GCA_036280855.1 Pyrinomonadaceae bacterium
CCCCTGGTTCGGCCTTTGGCCCATAAACATTTGGGGCAAAGCCCGAACCGAGGGCGCAGCCCATACGCAATTTAGAGTTGACCGGCGAGGCATAGCCTCGCCGCACATCCGGCGGCGAAGCCGCAACCAGACAGGTCAAAGGCACTTTTCGTGCAAAGCCGGACGAACTAGTCCGGGAGAGTCTGTCGGAATTACGCCGAAGGCGTTGGCTAATTCCGGAATAACGCCGGCGTTCGCTAATTTGAGCCCGAGTAATGCCGAAAGGCGTTGGCAATGTGAGGCCGAGTAACGCCGAAGGCATTGGCAATTGAGGCCGAGTAACGCCGAAGGCGTTCGCTAATTCGAGCCCGAATAACGCCGAAGGCGTTCGCTAATTTAAGCCCAGGGTTGGAGCGCGGCGACAACCCTGGGTACCGAATCAAGAATGTATTTGAACCCTGAAAGGGTTCCGCAATTGGCGAACGCTTTCAGCGTTTTTGAATGAAATTGAATTTGCTAACCCAAAGTTGTCGCTATGCTCCAACCTTGGGAGCTGAAATTGGCGAACGCCTTTGGCGTTACCCAAAGGCTCGCTAGAGGCCATATTGAGGATCGATTAAAGACCATGTCGTTTCGTTTTCATCGCGCGCCGGCTTTCAATTTCTCGCAGTACCGCGGGAATGGGGGCGGGCGTGTGTTGCAGCGTCGCTGTGCCTGCGGAAATAAGGCCGAGTCAGAAGGCGAGTGTACGCAGTGTGCTGAAAACGGAAAATCGCTGCAACGAAAAGCACGATCGGGTGGTCCATTCGAAGCGCCCGCGATCGTCGACGACGTTCTGCGTTCGCCGGGTCAACCTCTCGATGGTGAGTCGCAAGGGTTCATGGAAGAGCGCTTCGGGTACGACTTCAGCAGCGTCCGTGTTCATGCCGACGAGCAGGCGCAACGTTCAGCCGACGCAACCAACGCGGACGCTTACACAGTCGGCCACGACATCGTGTTCGCATCAGGTCGCTACGCGCCGCACACACCTGCGGGCCAGCAACTGCTCGCACACGAATTAACACACGTGGTCCAACAACGCTCAGCTCCATCATCCGGCGCGATCGAGATGGGCGAGCATGACGAATACGAAGCCAATGCCGATCAAACTGCTTCGCAGGTTGTTTCAGGCAGTGGACCAGTGCCGGCGATCAATGCAACCAGTGCCGGCTTGCAACGACAGGAAGCAAAGGAAGAAGCGACCACGTCGAAAGGTGCCACTGCTCCGTGTCTCGAGCACGTGGTTGGCGAAGATATCGGCGCTTTGATGGAATCCGGAGCGCTGACCATCATCGAATTTGGCGCGACGTGGTGCGGACCGTGCAAGCAACTCAAGGCCGATCTCGGTTCCATCTGCGAGAGTTTTAAGCAGAAACCTCCGCCGGTCACAGTGCGGTTCTATTCGATCGATATCGACGTCGAAGGCAATGAGAAAGTGAGTGAACCGTACGTTGGCGGTGGCAGTGTGCCGCATCTCTATTTCTTTGTCGGCAGTAGCGAGCAGTCACACTATGCCTCCGCCCCGCAATACGACGTACTCGAAAAGATCGTCGCCGATCACGTTGAATACGCTTCCACTTCAGGCGCCGCGCGAGGCGCTTTCAAGGGCATGGGCTGGGGTTCGCTGATTGGAGGGGTGCTCGGGCTCGCTGGTGGAATCGGTCTCGGCGCCCACCTCAAGCTGGAAGGTAACGAAATGATGGGTGCGGCGCTCGGCGGCGGGGCTATCGGAGCGGCAGCAGGGCTCGGTCTCGGCGCAGCATTCGGAGCGATCGCCGGTCACGCAGGTGACGATCGCACCACGGGACCCAAAAAACAAAAACGTCGCAAACTGCAAAAGCAATCGCGCGGTGGCAAGAGTCACGACGAAGAGAAACGCAAGAAAGAGGACGTGCAAACGTCGAGCGCCCAAAAGAAGTCTGAAGAGGTCTCACTTCCATGGAGCAGGGGAGAGAAGATCGCGGCAAAAACGGGCATTGTCGCCGCGGGTGGCGCGCTCGCAGGGCTGGGGTTGGGACTCGGGATCGCTTCCACCATGAAGGACACACCTTACGGCGCGGGCGCAGGTTGGGGAGCGTTGATTGGAGGCGCTGCGGGTGGCCTCGCCGGTCTGCTCTACGGTCTCTTGAGCTCGAGCAATACCGGGCAGGAATCGCAGGAAGTAGCCGACGCGGTAATCAGGCGTCGTTATGGAAAGTACCTGCGAAATGCTGACGCCGGTCCGTTCCATAATGCGAAGGTCAACACGGTCACTCACGCTGAACTATGTGAGCGCAATGCGTGCCGCACGTGCGTTCCGAGTCCGGCGGTGGATTGCACTCAGCCTGGCTCGCCCAGGAATTGCGTTCCGAAACCGGCAGAAGATTGCACTAAACCTCCGTTTGACCCTAACTGTCGCTTGATCGGTTGGACGGATACTGGACCGCCAATCAAGCCGTTAAACGGACCTAAAGGCGCCCAGCCCGCGCCACTTGCGAACGCGGCCGCAGAGCCCACTTGCAACGGCAAACAGATGGACCATGCAACGAACGATAGGCCCGTGATTTATTACCCCAAAGACGCGCCGGGGGGAACGATGATTCATGAAGGACTGCATGCGTGGTCTCATCCCGATTTCGCGTTTCTGCACAACTTCGTCAACGAAGGCGCGACTGAATGGTTCACATTTCGCCTTTCGGACGATATCGACATCCCGCACTATGAAAGCTATCCCGATGAATACAAGAACGTTGCAAAGTTAGTGGACCTCGTGGGCGAAGACAAATTGGCCCAGGCTTACTTCAGCGGGAAGGTGGCGGAGCTTCACCAGGCAGTGAACAGCCAACTCGGCGATTGTGCCTTGATCACATGGGCGCTCGCCCTGCAACAAGAGACGTTCCATTTCGCGGACGAGATCTTAGAGAACCGCAACCAGAACTACTGTGACACAAAAGAACTCGTGGCCGGTAATCCGCGTGAGCTGACACCGCCGCCGCCAAATAAGGAACAAACGCACCAGAAGTAATCAACGGAGCACCGATGAGTAGTTTTCCGAATTCACCATACATCCTGAAAGGCGGCATCGTGCTGCTCGATCCGACGACTGGGCAAGTCCAGCGCATCATCGTGTTGCAGTACAACCCTGACACGTTGACGCGCAGCTTGCAGGTCCAGGCAGTCAGCGAAGGCAGCGACCGCTCAGAAGCTTTGCGTCTCAAAGGACCGCCGGTCGAAACATTCAAAGTCGAAGCAGAGATCGATGCCACCGATCAACTGGAAACGGCGCAGGTCGATAACAATCGCACCGTCATCGATCACGGCATCCATCCACAGATCTCGGTGCTTGAAGCGATCGTCTACCCGAAGAGTTCCGAAGCGCAGGCAAACTTCACCCTCTCGCAAAAGGGCACGCTCGAGATCATGCCGATGGAAGCTCCGCTTGCGCTGTTTGTGTGGAGTTCGAAACGGATCCTGCCCGTGCGACTGACGGAGTTCAGCGTAACTGAAGAAGCTTTTGATACGAAGTTAAATCCGATTCGCGCCAAGGTCAGTCTCGGAATGCGCACGTTGAGTTACGACGACCTCGGCTTCGCAACGAAGGGCGGGAGTTTGTTCCTCGCCTACCAACAACAGAAGGAACGCATGGCCGCATTGAGTGCTGCGGGCACGTTCGGAGCGCTCGGTATTGGAGGCATTCCATGAGTGATGCTTTGCAGGCTTTGATTGCAGCGAATACGACAAAACCAAATCCGTATCCGATCACGAGTCGATACTTTGGAGTGGCGATGGCGGAGCTCGTACTTCCCGGAGGTAAAACGGTGGTCTATCTGCGCCGGCGTTTTGTTCCTTCGCCGGAGCGATTTCAGTTGCTTCAGTTTCACGTCGTTACTGAAGGCGAGCGACTCGACAACATCACCGCGCGCTATCTCGGCGATCCGGAACAGTTCTGGCGCGTTTGCGATGCCAACAACGCGATGCGTCCCGAAGAGCTGACTGAGACAGTCGGACGCCAGGTGCGGATCACATTGCCCGAAGGAATTTCCGGTCCAACGTTATGAACCAGCGGTTTTTCTTATCGATACGAATGGGGTCGGTTAACCCTTCGCCCGTTCCGCAAGCGGTCATCGACGCGCTGACTGACGTGTCCGTAAGTTCGACTGTCGGCGCGCAGAGTGGATTTCAAATGAAGTTCACGATCGGTAAAAACTCGCCCATCAGCCGGAATCTTTTGCCGTCGGGATTTTTCGATCCACGGCAGCGGGTGGTGATCACCGTAATTGTGAACGGAACTTCGGAAGTGTTGATGGATGGAATCATCACGAAGCAGGACGTTACGCCGAGCAGTGAACCGGGCAAGTCAGTATTGACTGTTACTGGTCTCGATATTTCTGCGTTGATGGACTTCATCGATCTCACGGGGATTCCGTATCCGGCGCTGCCCAACTTTTTGATCGTCGATATCGTGCTCGCGAAGTACCTCATGTTTGGTTGCGTGCCGGTAGTGCTTCCGGATCTCATAAACCTGATCAGGAATCCGCTCGATAAATATCCGAAGCAGCAGGGAACTGACTATCGCTACGTCTCGGCGTTGGCCCAGAGGAGCGGCTACGTGTTTTACATCGATCCCGGACCGGAGCCCGGGATGAGCCTGGCTTACTGGGGACCGGAGTTTGGCGGTTTCCTGCCGACACAGCCGGCGCTGAGCATCAACATGGATGCGGCGACGAACGTCGAATCGTTGAACTTCTCTTACAACGGCCTGGCTGCGCATCAGTACATCGCGACGATCCTCGAAGAGAATTCCAAGTTTCCGATCCCGATACCCATTCCCAGCATCGATCTCTTCAAAGCATCGCTGTCGGCGCAAGCGCCTACGCCTTTAAAGAGCAAGATAATTCCCGACCTGGGCAGCAAGAGTTTTGGTGAAGCGGCGTTGCTCGTGATCGGCGCATTGATGGCGAGTGACGATGCGATCTCCGGTTCGGGATCACTCGACGTTTTGCGTTACGGGCACGTGCTGAAAGCACGAAGAAAGGTCGCGGTGCGCGGCGCCGGCGATTACTACGACGGTCTATATAACGTGAAGAGCGTGACGCACACACTCAAGCGAGGCGAGTACAAACAGAACTTCACTCTCGTGCGTGGTGGAGTGAAGTCGTCAGTTTCAACGGTTGAAGTATGAGCAACGGAACAACGAAATATCACGGTCTCTACAAAGCATCGGTGATCAATAACATCGATCCGATGCAGATGGGCCGCATCCAGGTGATCATTCCGGAGCCGGGTGGTTTGACGCCCTCATCGTGGGCCAAGCCGTGTGTTCCGGTGGCGGGAAAGCAATCGGGGACGTTTGTGCTTCCGGCGATCAATTCGGGTGTCTGGATCATGTTTGAAGAAGGTGATCCGGATCAGCCGGTGTGGATGGGTGGCTGGTGGGCCTCGGCGGCAGAAGTGCCGGCGCTTGCGCTTGCCGGTAATCCGGTAAGTCCGAGCATCGTGTTGCAATCGGGATTACAAAACACGGTGATGATCAGCGACATGGCTGGTCCGACAGGCGGGATCCTGTTGAAGACGACGGCTGGTGCGTTCATCAGTATCAACGACGTTACGGGTATCACGATCTCGGACGGCAAGGGCGGAATGATCACGATGATTGGCGGGGTTATTACCCTCAACCAGGGAGCGATGTTGATTAAGTGAGAAAGGAGACGAGGACTGTTGAGAGTTCAAGCTTTAGCTTGATGCATACGAGGCAGCAGCCTAAAGGCTGAACTCTGAACATGGAACTCTAATTTCAAACTATGCCGGGATTCTTAGTTCATGTTGGCGCGACGGTGCAGTGCACGCACCTCGCAACCGCACAACCGACAGCGCCTAATCCGCGCGTGCTCGTGAGTGGTCAACCGACGGTCACGACGGTTGCGCCGTACACGATTGCCGGTTGCCCGTTCAACGTCAGTGGCTCGCCGTCGCCATGCGTGACGGGACAATGGATCACCGGGTCGACGCGAGTGTTCTCGAATGGTCAACCACTCGTGTTGCTCGACAGCCAGTCAACCTGTGTTCCAAACGGAACGCCGATGCTGATCCTCGCGACACAAACACGCGTCGTGGCGACATGATCCCTGGAACAAAGCAATGACAAACATCGACTACCCATTCCAGTTTGACACGCGCGGGCGGACCGCGGCGACCGGCGACGACGATCACGTGCGCGACATGATCGAACAACTGCTTTTCACCAATCCCGGTGAACGCGTGAATCGTCCCGACTTCGGCAGTGGCCTGTTGCAGCTCATCTTCGCGCCGAACAGTCCGGAGCTCGCCGCAGCATTGCAATTCACTGTTCAGGCTGCGTTGCAACAGTGGCTGGGCGACGTGATCCAGGTGATGGCGCTCGACGTCACCAGCGAAGATTCCAAGCTCCAGGTCGAACTGAAATATCTGGTCCTGCGCACCGGTGAACAGCGCACCGAGAGCTTTGTGCGAGGAGGTGTGCAATGAGTGATTCGTCTTTGAAGTGTATCGACGAACGCCGTCGCCAGGCAGTGCGCGATCAGGCCGAAGGCGGTCTCAACGGGATCGACTACATCGAGATCGTCGAAGGCACGCAGCAACGTCTGTTGTGTGTTCATTTCTTCGGCGAAGTGCCGGCGCTCGTTCGCGCGAACGTGCGAATCGAAGGCGGTCAACGTATTCGCGACATCAAAGTGCTCGAAGTTGAACCGCACCAGTCCGCGGATCCCGAGCACCAGGATTGTTTGCGGATCCAGGTCGATCGCGCGGGAGATTTCTCCTGTTACAAAGTTTGTCTTTATGAGGTTGATAGTGAGGGACTTACGACAGACGAGTTTTTGAAGGGGTTCGATCCGCGCTACGTCTGTGCTGAGTTCAGTTTCAAGATCGAATGCCCGAGCGATCTCGATTGCAAGAGCGATGCAGTGTGCCTGCCTGAAGTCACCCCTGCGCCGGAAATCAACTATCTCGCAAAAGATTACGCGAGTTTTCGTCAACTGATCTTCGATCGCCTCTCGTTGCTCATTCCCGACTGGCAGGAGCGCCACGTGCCCGATATCGGTGTCGCGTTGGTTGAAGTGCTCGCCTACACCGGCGATTACCTCAGTTACTACCAGGATGCAGTTGCCACTGAAGCTTATCTCGACACGGCGCGGCAGCGGATTTCAGTGCGTCGACACGCGCGGCTCGTCGATTATTTCATTCACGAGGGCAACAACGCGCGCGCGTGGATCGCAGTGCACACCGATAACGATCTCGACGATCCGGCAATTACTTATCGCGACATCTACTTCGCCGCCGGCCCGGACGATGAACACGCGATCGTGTTTGAGCCCATCGTGAAGGATCCGAATGCAACGCTGCGACTTTTTCAGGCACACAATGAGATCAACTTTTACACGTGGGGGAACGAGGAGTGCTGTCTGCCGAAAGGCGCAACGTCGGCGACGTTGACTGACGAATGGGTCATCGTACCGGAGCCGGAAACACCGGAGCCCTACCAGCAGAAGTATGAGCCGGATTACCCGGCGCCTGAGCCTGAGCAGGAGCAATCCAGGAAGGGCGGCAAGTACAAAGATCAACAAGCATCGGTTGAACAAGCGGCACCGGCCGCGAAGAAGCGTACGCGGCGCAAGAAAGGCGATACCGCGCCGCTACCTGAGCCTGAGCCGCCACCGCCGCCGCCCGGACGCAAGTTACGACTGCAACCAGGCGACGTGCTCATATTCGAAGAAGTCAAAGGACCAAAGACGGGGAGTGAGAATGATGCCGATCACCTGCGTCGTCATGTTGTCAGGTTGACGAAAGTTAGGCCGGTTGAAGATCCGCTTTTCAAAGATCCGAAGAACGAAGACCTCTCGATTCCATTAGTAGAGATTGAATGGGCGCTCGAAGATGCGTTGCCGTTTCATTTGTGCCTTTCTGCACGACTGCCCGTGCCGGCCCACGCAACCATAATCTGGGTCTGTCCACAGCATCCGGAGATGACCTCAAACAAAAAAGGGCATTGCAAAGACTGTGGTACGGAACTCGTCAAGAAAGAAGAAAAGCCGAAACCGTGCGATCTCGTGCAGAACATCAGCGTGGCGCGCGGCAATGTGATCCTCGTGGACCACGGCCGCACGATCGCTGCTCCTGAATACCTGGGCCAGGTGGGCCAGAAAAGCACTCATGGCGATTGCGCTTGCGAAGGCAGCGTGATGGACATCACCACGAGACCGGAAAAGTTCAAACCGGTGCTCGCATTGGGTCCATTGACGTTCAGCGAGAAAGTGAATTGGACCGCACCGGCCGCGACGACTGTAAAACAGGAGGCGCGTAAAGCTTTGCCGCAGATCCACTCGTTGATTGGATTGCCTGCCAGGTGTGCGGAGCCCGGAGATCAGAAAAAGCCTGAGCCGCTCTGGGATGTTGATCCGAACGACGAGCGTTGGCGTTGGGAATCACGTCACGATCTGTTTTACAGCGGCGCGCTCGACCGTCACTTCGTAGTCGAGATCGATAACGACAATCGCGCACATCTTCGTTTTGGCAACGGCGAACTCGGCCGGCTGCCGCAGTCGTGCCAGATCTTCCATGCTGTCTATCGTGTCGGAAATGGACCGATGGGCAACGTCGGCGCGGACGTGATTAAGACTGTCGGCTGGCGCAATAAAACCGTGAGCGGCTTGAAGCTGGAGGCGCGTAATCCGCTGCCTGCTACAGGCGGGTTGGCCCAGGAGCCCATGTCTGAGGCAAAGCTCTTCGCGCCGAAAGCGTTTATGAAACAGCTCGAACGAGCGATCACTCCCGACGACTACGCGCGTCTCGCCGAACGTTATCCAAAACGCAAAATCCAGCGCGCCGGAGCTTCCTTGCGTTGGACCGGAAGCTGGTACGCGGCGGAAGTCTCGATAGATCCTCTCGGAGGCGGAAGCGGTGATCCGGAGTTGTTCAGAAGGATCAAAGGTTATCTCCATCGCTATCGCCGCATCGGCCATGATGTTGAAGTCGAGCTCGCGCGGTACGTTCCCCTCAAGATCGAACTACACGTTTGCGTACAGCCTCACTACCTGCGCGGTCACGTCGAAGCTGCGTTGCTTGAAGTTTTCGGCCGCGGCGTTCTCTCCGACGGGCGCTTCGGGTTCTTTCATCCCGACAACCTGACGTTTGGCGACGGCATTCACTTGAGCAAGCTCGTTGCTGCGGCGCACGCTGTGACGGGCGTAGAGAGCGCGCGCGTCACGAAGCTGGAGCGTCTCGGCGAAGGCGATCGTGGAGAACTGGAAGAAGGAATTCTCAAACTTGGACCACTCGAAGTTCCGCAACTGGATAACGATCCAAACTTTCCCGAGCGTGGGACTTTGAAGATAACACTGAGAGGTGGGCGATGAGTTGCACTTGCGGATGTGGCGGAACCTTGCCCTGCGGATGCTGTGAAGGCGTGGAGATCATGACGCCCGCCACGCTTGGCAATCGTCCGGGCCTGAATGCGATCGAGTATCGCGCCGGCACGCACGGCACTTTTCTCGAAACGATGAAGGCGCGTCTCGCGGGCAGCGAGTTTTCTTCGATCGGCGGGTTGCGGACTCGTCACACGAGCGATCCGTCGATCGCACTACTCGACGCGTGGGCCACAGTCGGCGACGTGCTGACGTTTCATCAGGAACGGATTGCGAATGAAGGTTACCTGCGCACTGCGACCGAGCGTCGTTCGGTTTTGGAATTGGCCCGTCTCGTTGGATATGAGTTGCGACCCGGAGTCGCTGCGAATGCATATCTCGCTTACACACTCGATAAACCGATCGCGATTCCTGCGTTGATCGAGAAACCGGAGTTGACGGTTCCACCGCCCGATCCGCTGGTGACGATTCCGGAGGGAAGTCGAGCGCAGAGTATCCCCGGACCAGGTGAGCTGCCGCAGGCCTTTGAAACCTCTGACGATCTCGTCGCACGTTTTGCCTGGAACAACCTGCAAGTGCGACTCAACCGTCCCCAGCAGAGCGATTTCGACAAGCGCTTGATTTATCTCAAAGGCACTCCAAATTTGAAGCCTGGCGATCCGTTGATGATCATCGCGAGTCCGCCGGTTCTGTATCGCGTCGAAACTGTAACTCCCGACCCTCCTGCGAATCGTACGAAAGTCACATTTCGTTCGTGGCTCGAAATCGATTTGCCGCGCGAACCGTCGGATGCGTTGCTCGACAACATAGTGGCGATTGCAGAACGGTTCAGCGAGGTCGCACATTTTGGCGTCCTTCCCACCAGCCGTTCCACAAAACAGGTGTTGGCCCAACTTACCCGCCTGAGAAGGCTCGAAGCTTCCGGTATCACGGCGGAAGAGATGAAGAAGGCGGTTGAAGAAGAGGTTTTGCCGAAATTGAAAGAGTTGCACCAGGCCGCGGTCTCGGGAAGGTTCACTCGCATCGAGCCGTGGCTGCAGCTGATCGTTGAAGAGTTGCAAATCGCACTTCAAGGCGGAAGCGGGCGGAGCACCGGCGGCGGCAACGGCAACGGCAACGGCCAGCCGCGGCAGCGGACCGCGGATCTGGTCGCAGTGCTTGACGCACTATCGAAACCCAGATCGATTCCACCCAAAGATTCACAGGAACTCGGTCGCACTGTCGGCGGAACCCTCGGAAGCACTACGGACATCGCGCCACAGGTACTCACTGCGTTACGGCCTGAACTCAAACCAGTCCTGTACAAGGCATGGGAAAACGTGCCGGTCACGCTGCCGTCCCCGGTCGAGTCCTATTCCTTCAAAGTGCGTGCCTCAGTCTTCGGACACAACGCGCCGTTGGAACCCATTCGGAATAGCACGGGCGCCGTTATTGACTCCAAAGAGTGGGAGTTGCAAGCGCCCGGTGCAGCGGCGACTGAAACGTTTGAGATCCTTATCAACCCTGAATCTGAAGGAGTGTTTTCAGCAAACATCTTCATCGGCAACAAGTCAACGGGGTTTGCGGAGCTGGAAAATGATGGGAACACTCGGATCGATTTTCGAGAGGCGGATGACCGGGTTGACGTCACGTTAAATCGCACAGCAAACGACGGCCGCGCCAGGTTTGTTTTTCGTTTCCATAACCGGCCTATTCAGGTTCAGATTGAAATACGCCGCGATGGGACGTTGCTCTCCGCTGCGAACATTCGCACCGAGGCCCCAGTCGTAGTTACGGGGCGGACGCAGAGCTCGAACCGGCAAATCAGCGTCAAAGGGGAAGTGCGAACGCGGGGCACAGCCGTCGCAACTGAGGATTCGCACATCGTGTGGCTGGATGCGCCTTATCCACAGATCCTTCCCGGCAGTTGGGTAGCACTGGAAAAACCGAGCAGTCTTATTGATCCGGTTACGGGCCAGCCGAGAGAATCGACTCTTGTGTTGACGCGTGTGCTCGACGTTTCTGAAAGATCGCGCGCCGCGTATGGTCTATCGCAAAAGAGCACGCGCCTGCGTTTGGAGAATCCCTGGATCGATCCGACTCCGGGCCAGGACAACTTCGAAACGATTCGCGGCACAGCGGTCATCGCCGGCAGCGAAATACTCGAGCTGGCTGAGGAGCCGATCGAGACGCCGATCTCCGGCAATGAGATCGAGTTGGAAGGTTTGTACGATGGTTTAGAGTCGGGACGATGGTTGATCATCTCGGGCGAACGCGCGGACGTTGTCGCCCGCAGCGGGAATCCCGGTGAAGAGGCGGCGGCAGCGGCGGATGAGATTAGCGTCCCCGGTGTTCCAGCTACAGAGCTCGTGATGCTCGCAGCAGTCGAGCAACGTTACGATTTGAATCTCGAAGGCGACAAGACACACACCTTTCTGCGCCTCGCGAACAGTCTCAACTACTCTTACAAGCGCAACACAGTGATCGTTTACGGCAACGTCGTAAATGCGACGCACGGTGAGACGCGCAGGGAAGTGCTCGGCAGTGGAAACGCCGGCAAGTCGTTGCAGGAGTTTACGCTCAAGCAGAGCCCGCTCACTTTTGTTGCCGCGCCGAATCCTGACGGCGTTGAGACCACGCTTCAAGTTCGCGTCAACGATGTGTTGTGGCATGAAGCGGACGGTTTAGCCGGGCTTGGTCCAAACGATTATCGCTACGTGACGCGCACGGACGATGAAGCGAAGACTTCGGTGATCTTTGGGACCGGTGAGCATGGCGCGCGTCTGCCGACTGGTGCTGACAACGTCACTGCCGTTTATCGCAACGGGATCGGCAAAGCCGGAAACGTCAGACCGGATCAGATCAGTTTGCTGGCAACGCGCCCGCTCGGCGTCAAAGGCGTCACCAATCCCATGGCTGCTTCCGGCGGCGCCGACCGTGAGTCGCGCGATCAAGCTAAACGAAGTGCCCCGCTGGCAGTGACTGCGTTGGATCGACTCGTTTCGACGCAGGACTATGGCGACTTCGCCCGCACTTTCACGGGCATCGGCAAAGCCTCCGCCGCGAGGTTGTCGGATGGACAGCGACGGCTGGTCCACCTGACGATTGCCGGGGCCGAAGATATTCCGATCGAAACAACTTCGGATCTTTATCGCAATCTCAACAAAGCGTTGCGTGATTACGGCGATCCTCATCAACCGATCCTGATCGAGTTGCGAACGTTTCTGATGCTGGTGATCGAGGCGCGCGTACGCGTGTTGCCGGATTATCTCTTTGAAAAAGTCGAACCAAAGATCCGTGCTGCATTGCTCGATCGTTTCAGTTTTGAACGGCGTGAACTCGGGCAGGATGCGTTGTTGAGCGATGCGATTGCGACGATTCAAAACGTCAAAGGAGTGTCGTATGTCGACGTTGATAAGTTTGACTGGATCGATGAAGAGAAGGTGCTCGAGCACCTCTCCGGCGGCAGGTCGCTCGGCGAAATCATCGTGCGCAAAGACCGTATCCCCATTTCGCTCGCGCGTGTAGACACAAGCGAGCAGTCTAACCGTATCAAGGCTGCGGAATTGGCGTATTTCAACCCGACGATTCCCGACACGATCATACTTTCGGAGATTTCCTGATGAACAAAGCTGATCGTTTATACAACTTACTGCCCGCCGTCTATCGGATGGTGGATACCGAGCAGGGCCAGTCGCTGCGCGCACTGTTGCAAGTGATCGCTGAACAGGTGAACGTCATCGAAGACGACATCAGCCACCTGTACGATAACTGGTTCATTGAGACTTGCGACGATTGGGTCGTGTCTTACATCGGCGATCTGATCGGCTTTCAACTGGTGCACGAAGCCGGCGAGCCCGGCGATCCGCGCAAGTCGCAGGCCCACGCGCTCAACAAGATACTGGTTCCACGACGCGAAGTGGCGAACGTGATCGGTTATCGCCGTCGCAAAGGCACTCTCGCATTGCTCGAACTGCTGGCAAACAACGTAGCGGGCTGGCCTGCGCGCGCCGTCGAGTTTTACAAACTGCTTGGTTACACGCAGCACCTCAATCATGCGCGTTTGTCTCGCGGTCAAAGGTCCAGCATGGGCGACGGCGACGCTCTCGATCTGCTAGCCACTCCATTTCTCAAGTCGCCGCACACCGTCGACGTTCGTCGCATGAATTCGCATCGCAGTAAAGGTCACTTCAATATCGGCAGCGCCGGTTTGTTTGTCTTCCGTCTTAAGACTTACTCGGTGACGCAAACGCCTGCCTACTGCATCGAGGACGAAGGACCCGAGTGTTACACATTCAACGCGCTGGGCCACGACACTCAGCTCTATAACAAGCCGCAACCGGAAACATCGCCGACTCGCATTGCCGATCAGCTCAACCTGCCAACGCCGATCCGGAGACGTGCATTTCAGGATCGAACAGTAAAACCGAAGCCGGGCAAACAGCGTCCGGCGTCAGCGGACTACTACAACCGCAGCCTGTCAATTTCTTTGCCTGATCGTGACGGCAAGTTGATCGAGATTGCGCGCGAGTTTGTGATTCCGGCGAACCTGAGCAACTGGCACACATTTCGGCCGGAGAAAGATCATGTTGCAGTCGACCCGGTGCTGGGCCGGATCGTGTTTCCGTCAACTCAAAAGCCGCGTCATGGCGTGGTTGTTTCGTACCAGTATGCGTTCAGTGCCGACATCGGCGGCGGCGAGTATGAGCGACAACTCTCAGAACCCGCTGATGCACACATCTTCCGTGTCGGCAGGGACGAACAATTGAAAACGATCAAAGATGCGCTCGATGCGTGGCAGAAGCAGCAGCCGAAAGCACGCGCTGCCGTGATCGAGTTTCAGGATAGCGGAGTCTACACGGAACAGCTCAGCGTAAACCTCGAGCCCGGCGAATATCTTCAGGTCCGCGCCGCGCAACGCAAGCGGCCGGTGCTGCGACTCCTCGATTACCTGCAAAGCCTTCCCGATGCGTTGCGGATTCAGGGAAAGAAGGGAAGTCGTTTTGTGTTCGACGGAATCACGATCGGCGGTCGTGGTCTTCAGATCAAAGGCCAGGAAGATACTTCCAACGAGCAACTGGTCTCACCGGGAACACCGCTCGACAATGATCTCTGCGACGTCACGATCAGGCACTGCACCCTCGTTCCGGGTTGGAGTTTACGGTGCGATTGCGAACCGCAGCGTCCGAATGATCCGAGTCTTGAACTCGAATACACGCGCGCGAAAGTGCGTATCGAGCACAGCATCCTGGGAGCGATCAGGACCGAAGCGCGTGAACGTGCGAGTGAACCGCAACTGATGCACATCAGCGACAGCATTATCGATGCGATTAGTGAAGATCGTCCGGCAATAGCGAGTTCGAGAGGCGCAGTCGCTTACGTCGCGCTCACGATCGAGCGATCGACCGTCATTGGTCGCATCCTGACGCATTCGATCGAGCTTGCGGAAAACTCGATTCTGAAGGGGCAGGTTACTGTGGCGCGTCGCGGTCGCGGCTGCATGCGTTTCTGTTACGTGCCCGATGGTTCGCGCACGCCACGACGTTTCGAATGTCAACCCGATCAGGCGAAGCAGGCTGTGCTGGAAGACTCTTCGATCGCGCCGGCGGACAAAGCCGCTGTGATCGAACAGGAAGTCGATCGCGTCAGGCCACGCTTCAACAGCATTCGTTATGGCTCACCTGCTTATTGCCAACTCGCCGATCGCTGCGCGGAGGAGATCACGCGCGGCGCTGATGACGAGTCGGAGATGGGCGTCTTTCACGATCTCTTTCAGCCCCAGCGTGCGGCCAACTTGCGCGCGCGACTGGATGAATTTACCCCCGCCGGCATGGATGCCGGCATCGTCTACGCAAACTAGGAGGAAACGATGCAAGGCGAATTTAGAGGCGATTTCAGCCGAGACACATTTGATCCACTCAAAAGATTCAGTCGCGTGCTCATGCAACAGGGACGCGTGCAGCTCGATTCCGATTGGAACGAGCAGAGCGACATCCTGTTGCATTACCTGCGTTCTTTGGCGACGGATCTTATTGGACCACATGGCGGCAGCGGTGAGTCTGGGTTTGCGTTGATAACGACTGAGGCGGAAGTGGACAGCCTGAAAGACGCCGAAGGCAAGCCTTTAAGCCCCGAAGCAAAACGCGAGTTGAAGTCGGCGCTGCGCGAGAGTGGCTTTGTTTTCGGCATCGGCCGTTACTACGTCAAAGGCCTGCTGTGTGAAAACGAAAACTACCTTGGCTTCACGGACCAGCCCGGTTATCCGTTTGCGGGAAGCATGACGCTCGACGATCTCAGGGACGAAACGGGAACGTTTCTCGTCTTCCTCGATGTTTGGGAACGTCACGTTACGTGTAATGAAGATGGCGATATCTGTGAAGTCGCGCTGGGTGGACCAGACACGGCCACGCGAGCACAGGTCGTTTCTGCGGTGATCGTGCCGGAGCCTGGACCAGACGCCGATCCGTTGTTCGATCAGCAACTGCTCATTGACAACATCAAGGCGCTCAAGGACGCGAAGGCCGGTGGGAATCAAGCCGCGATCACTGCTGCGACGAAGACGGTCAACGAGTTTGCGGAAGAGGTTCGTAGGGAGTTGAATGCGCCGAGCCGGTCGTCGTTGCGCGCACGCGCGCGGATCACGGGATTGCCCGAAGGTGATTGCAACATTCAACCTGAAGCGCAGTATCGTGGACCCGAGAATCAACTTTATCGCGTTGAGATCCAGCGCGGCGGTGTTGCGTGGGATGGTGCGACGGATGGCGAAGAGCCGGCGGGCAATGCCAACGATGCGGCAACGTTCAAGTGGTCGCGTGATAACAGTTCGATCTACTTTCCGATTCTTTCACTCCAGGGGGATTCGGTGAGAGTTTCGAATCTCGGACGTGATAGCAGTCGCACGTTGCAGGTTGATGACTGGGTAGAGATTGTTGCCGACGATCTGGTGTTGCAGGGTCAACCTGGTCCGGTGAGACAGATCAAGAGTATCAATCCTGATGAGATGACTATCACGCTGACTGAAGGACTGGATCAGAGTTACGACGAAGACACGACCTCTCACCCGGTGCTGCGACGTTGGGATCAGCGAAGTTCCGACGGTGATCCCGCCGGGAGTGTGCTGCTCGTCAAACAGGGCAGTGGTGAGGATCTCAATTGGATCGATCTCGAAGACGGAGTGCAGATCCAGTTTCCGCGTAATGCTGATAGTCGTTATCGTGCGGGTGAGTATTGGTTGATCCCGGCGCGCGTAGCGACTGGCGACGTGTTATGGCCCAAGGTTCAGGAAGGAAACAGGAAGGTGGCGAGGGCGCTGCCACCGCACGGCATTCAGCATCACTATGCACCGATCGCCGTGATCACGATTGACGGTTCCAAGAAGGTCACCTTGGACCATGATTTGCGGCGCATCTTCTCGCCGCTGGCGCCTTAGTTTGTTTCAGCCACAAAGGCACTGAGGCACAAATTAACAATGCTTAGTGCCTTTGTGGCGGATATCAGAGAAGCCTTCTTTCTTTGGCCCAAAGGTGCGGCGGGAAAGATCCGGGAGTGCTCTATCCGGCCTTTCGCTGGAAATTCGACCAACTGAGCAATTCATTCGATCGACTCTCCACAACCGCGTGATCTGCCGTGTCTCATCCACAGCGGCATGTCGAGTCAAGCTTATCGAGTCGCCTGGCGAGTTTTGAGGCAAGCCTCTGTTGACCGTCAAATTCACTCATTGCCAAGTGTTATAATGAATTGGAACAATACTCAATTGATGGGAAGTATCCATAACAATTGGCTAGGTAATGAAGTACCTAACTGAAAAGACCCTGAACCACAAATAAGCTATAGTTCTACATGTAGGTTGGTGGATAACTGTGGTCCAGGTTTCTCCGCTTTAGCGTGGAGTGAAATTGGTGAATCTCAGAAGGAGCGATACATGAAAGATCAAGACTTACTCGAGCGAATCACTCTTAATCCTAAAGTAATGGCTGGAAAGCCTATTATCAAAGGCACTCGTCTAACCGTCGAGTATATTCTCAATTTGCTGGCACATGGAGCTACGACCGAAGAAGTTCTAGAAGAGTATCAAGGGCTAAAACCCGAAGATATTCAGGCTTGTTTTCTGTTCGCGACAAGGTCGCTCAGTGATACCGATTTCATGCCATTGACAGTCGAGACTGTATAAATGCGTTTCCTCGTGGATGAATGCACAGGACCCAAAGTAGCCGCATGGTTACTTGGTGAAGGACATGAAGTTTTTTCTGTATTCGATGAGGCTCGCGGAATTGAAGACGATCAAGTAATTCAGAAAGCTTATAATGAGAATTGGATTCTGATTACCAATGATAAAGATTTTGGTGAGTTTGAAAAGACGAATGTTATCTAACCGCAGTGTGGCTAATTGAAATTGTCTCAATGGAGGGGTTCACCCCAATGACTCGAGGTGATTCTGTGGTAACGGCGAATGGATTTTAAGTAGTCCGTTGTGATTCTCGTCAAAGGCGGCAGAGGAAACTGCCGCCTTTATCCGTTGCGAATTTCGGTTCTGTCTCTACTTGCCGGCTTCCACGAAGGCCATGCATTCGCCCTGGTTATTGAAGGCGTGCGGAAAAGTGAATTTCATCCAACCGTTGTCTTTGCATTCATCCACGTTCCTTACCGGGCCACAAAGACGCTCATTGCCAGTGATGTTCACCGTGGTCGGGTTTCCCAGGGGAACGACAAAAGTCTGGTAAGCGAACGTCGGTTCTCCACCGAGATTCTTCGGTCTGTGGACGCGTCCACCTTCCTCAAATGCCTGCCCCACCGTGAACGACTGCTCTCCACCACATCCATCTTCTACTGTTACCGTGCCTTGTGTGACGACGTTGAAGAGAGGTCCCGGGTGGTAGTGCCACACGCCCACCTCGCCGGGTGCAAAGCTTAAGGTTCGCATCGTTACTGTTGCTGGACCATCAAGGGTTTCGGAGTGAGGAATATTTCCCGAGCCAAGCGGAGTGATTATTGCCGCGTACGCGGTCACGCTTAAAAGCACAACTGCCATGAGGCTAATAACCAGGACTCGTTTGTTTCTCAAAGGGTTCATTTTTCTTAGACCGTTCATGTTCGTCTCCTTCTATCTTATTAAGACCTTCACTCCCTTAATGCGCAGAGACCCTCAGAACGGGCTCAAAAGAATTAACCCTGTGTAAAAAGAGAAAGAGCCGCCTGTTATCAAGGCGGCCCTTTCGGTTTCGCAAAGTTTCTCAGTTCACTCGATATCAGAAGGATCATTAAACAGGGCCGTGAGTTTTACACTACCCTGCCCAAATTGCGGGAAACCGATCGCGTTGCGATCTCCCGGATCAAGGTTGGAAGGCGTATCGTCAGGAGGAAAAATGATCAGTGAATTCAGGAAATCAAGTATCTGGGCCTGCTGAGCTGAAGACAGACCAGCGAACGCCTCTTTTGCAGCAGACGCTTCCCCAGCGTGACGCAGGATCACTTCTCGAAGATTAATACTTCTACCATCGTGGCCGTACGGAGCGGTCGTGCCGACACCCCAAAGTGCTGTGGTCAAAAACTTCGTCCGCAAGGTTCCGTCGTAGTTCCTCTCGTAAAAGGCCGGGCCCACGTCGTGCCGCTTAAAGTCAGTGAAAATGTTCCTGACCAGAAATGGTTGATTAGCGGCTCGTTTCAAAGCAGGAAATCCGCTGCCATCATCCACGGACGCAAAAAGCGGATTCGCAGTTGCGAACAGGTTATTGAAGATCCCTCGCACGGGATCGTAAACCGTTTCAAGATCGGCGACCCGGCGATCGCGATTGATTTGTAGATCCGGAGTATGACATTGCGCACAACCAATCTCGGTGAACTTCTGTCGTCCGGCGATCACGCTCGCCGTTTGTTCATAAGTGCCGGCCTTGAAATAGTTCAGTAGATAAAACTCCATGAAGTCCACGATGCTGGTGGGGATCTCGTTCGTGATGCCGTCGCGATCGGGATCCTCGAGGGCCCCGGTCGCAGGCGGCGCCTCGATTTGATCCACGGAACCGTCAAGCACCATGCCGGATGGAGTAGTAATCTTTCCACCCTCACTGGCCAGCCCAAGTTCCGGATCGACAGACTGCAATCCCATCTCAGCGTTCCAGGCGCCAACAATAAACTCGCGAATCGAGATGGTGCCGCCGTGGTGGAAGAACGGACGGACGCGCAAATCGGTGTCGACTCCTGAAATGCCTGACGTGTCCACCTCAACACGATTCCCGCGGCGCTTCGCCGAGATCACTCCATAACTAATTCCTTTGCTTGTGAGTGGCTTTGTAATCTTCTGTGTTGACGGCGATCGGAGTGCTTCTTCGATCACCTGCGCGCGAACGCCACGCAGGTCAGACGTAATTTCGTCTGCCAGCATTTCTTTGAGACCAAGTCCGAACAGGTGCGGTGCATCGCGACTATCAGGTCGCGTCACAACGTCACCTCCGGTCCCGGCGGCTCCACGCGGCCGGCCATGACAACCGGCACAGCTATCAACCAGGCCGGCGCCGATAGCCAAATTGGTTTCGATGTTGCCGGTGCCGTCTCCAGCGAGTGGACCAAGCCCTTGTGACCTCGTGTACTTGCGTTGAAACAGCTGGCGGCCGCGGCGAATCGCCCGGAAGGGATCGCGCTCGATAATAAATCGAGATGAGTTGGGGGTCATCACGTTGCCGCGACCCGCGCCCGCCTGATCGGAAAAAGATTTGTTGATTCCAACGCCCGCGGCATTTGGGGTGACGGTTTTGTCAGGCAGTTGAGCATGGCTGATGCGGGTAAACCAGGCAGCGGCAATGAGAATTGTGAGGCTGATGGAGAACAGCATTCCCATCGTTGTTCTTGAATACATACTTCTCTCCTTTAAATATTAGGTAGGGACTTGTGCCTTCACTGAACTAATGCGCGGCCTTTGTAGAAACGGGCTCAAATTCACGGAAGAATTTACGATTCGGGTTGGGCGAAAGCTGATGGGTGTGATTTGACCCGGCATCGGGCTGCAAACTATTCTCACCAACCGAGACTTCTCCCCCTTCGAACCAGTTTGGTGACCCCTTGTCCCAGAACATTACGCATTTATTAAAGGAGTGGAGTGACGGCGATGAGTGGGCGCTCGACAAGCTCACCCCACTCGTCTACGAGGAACTGCGCCAACAAGCAGCGCGCTATCTGCGGCGAGAGCGAGCGGGCCATACTCTACAGACGACGGCCCTCATCAATGAGGCATATCTGAGGCTCATTGATGCCAAAGACGTTCAGTGGCAGAGCCGCGCACACTTCTTTGCGATCGCTGCCAACTTGATGCGTCGAGTTCTTGTCGATCACGCGCGGCGACGTGACGCGGAAAAGCGAGGCGGTGCGCAGCTTAGGTTGACGCTCGATGAGACTTTGGCTGTGTCGTCTACGGCTGATGTCGACGTATTGGCCATTGATGAAGCATTAAATAAGTTGTCGGCTATTGATTCCCAGCAGGCGCTGGTTGTCGAGCTGCGCTTCTTCAGTGGACTGAGTGTCGAAGAGACAGCAGCGGCGTTGGGAATATCGCCGGCGACCGTCAAGCGCGACTGGAGTGTGGCGCGAGCATGGTTGCGCCGTGAAATCGGCGGGTAGTGGCGAACACTATGACTTCTGAACAGTGGCAACGTGTTAAGCACCTTTTTGAAGCCGCACTAGACCGCTCTGACCCCGAACGAGTTGCCTTTCTTAGCGAAGCGTGCCCTGAAGACGATGACGTCAGGGCCGAAGTCCAATCGTTACTTTCAGCACACGATCGAGATACCGAGTTCATGAACCGGCCGCTCGGTAATCTCCTTCCGGACGAGAAACCCATCCTTGTTACCGGGCAGCG
>DASUPZ010000439.1:0-3612 GCA_036280855.1 Pyrinomonadaceae bacterium
AATCACCTAACGAAGCTGTCATTATCTCTCGCGACTCCTGATGACCAGCAAAGCCGTACAGTTTGTGCAGTTGCTTCGCTCCTCGAAACGCGAAAAACGTCTCGGCACGGTGATCCTGTTTGTAACCTCGCGTTGTAACGCCTTCTGCCAGACCTGTTTCTATCACGAGGAACTTAATCAACCGGGCGATCTGACGTTTGCGCAAATAGAGAAAATCGCGCGGACGATGCCCGGGATCACAGACCTCTGGCTTTCGGGAGGCGAACCAACGCTGCGCCGCGATCTTTCCGACATCATCGATCTCTTCGTTTCAAACAACGGCGTCGATCGAGTCATCATTCCTACGAACGGGCTCATCAAAACGCGCGTCTACGACGTCGTCGATCGCGCACTTGGAAACAACCCAAAGATCGATCTCTACCTGAATATCGCTCTCGACGGTTACGGCAAAACTCACGATCGAATTCGCGGCGTTCCCGGAAATTGGGAGAAGGCGCTGGACTGCATCGAGTCGCTCTATCAGCTGAAGGCGAAATACACGGATCGTTTTCGTCTGAACGTCAACACGGTCGTGTGTGCTGAAAACTACAACGAGATCGAGATGCTCTCCGAATTCATGTGGGACAACTATCGTCTCGACGGGCAGTACTTCAACATCATTCGCGGCGAGACGCTTGTCGGCGAGCACATCAAACAAGTGCCGCCGGAGGTTTTACCGGCGATGTACGCACACGTCTCGAAGTTGACGAAGCGCTACGGCGAGCGAATGTTTGCGGGCGACGACCGGAGCAAGCGTTTTGTGAAGAACGCAGTTTATGCCGGCTCGATCATCACGCACTACCGCACGCAACACGCAAACTTCCAGCAACCAACTGCATGGCCGTTTCCGTGTACAGCAGGCGAAACGGCGGTGGTGATCGACTACAACGGCGACGTGCGCGCGTGCGAGTTACGCGAGAAATTCGCAACCCTCGCAGATCATGATTTTGATTTCAACGCCCTCTGGTCGGCGCACGAGCGGCAACTGGAACTCGAAGCGATCGACGGCGGCAAGGCGTGCTGGTGTACGCACGTTTGTTTTATCCACGACTCGATGCGTCACTCGCGCCGCGCTTTGCTCTACGACGTTCCGAAGAACTATCTGACGCGTGAAAGCTGGTAAGTGATGGCGAATCAGGAAGAGAACCGGAAAGCCGGATTTGCGTACGCAGCGGGTTTCACACTCTTCGCGTCGGTTGCTGCGTTCTGCGCGCTTGGCTGGCTGCTCGATAAGTGGCTCGGAACGGATCCATGGCTGCTGATCGGCGGGATCGTCCTCGGCTCGGCAGTCGGCCTTTACCAATTCATCCGCCTGAGTTCCAAGACCTATTAGTCCATCTTGTGAATCCTGTCCCAAGCGGTTAAAATCGCCAGCTTCGCATGGATCACGGCCTCAACTCCAGGGTGTTTCGCGTCATGGCGGCAACGACGATCATCGCCGCGGGCGTCTGTGTCTTCATGGCTCCGTGGCGTGTGTCGCTGGGCGTGCTCGTGGGCGGATTATTAGCGCTCTTCAGTCATAGCTGGTTGAAAAACTCCGCGGCCGCAGCGATTCGTCTTTCCGCAAACGGCGGCGTGCCTGACTTCAGGCTCCCACAGTTTCTCCTGCGTTACGTGGTGATAGCCGCCGTCATTTTTTCGGCCCACACACTCGATCTCATATCGTTGCCGGCGGTCCTCGCCGGAATGTCCAGTTTTGTTGTAGCACTCATGGTCGAAGCTTTAAGAGAGTTTTATTTCGCAATTAAACATCGAGAGGAAATCAGTTGATGTTCTGGTTTGCAGAACCTGCGAACGAAGCCGCCGCACATTCAGAAGAGGCTCCACATCACACACCGATCATCGTCGAGATGGTTAACGAGTGGTTCGGCCATCCTGTTTACGAGTTCCAGGTAAATTACACGAAACCGATCTGGGACAAGTTCCTCGGCAAATTCGGCAGCAGCGCCGAAGCTGCTTTTGGTCCATACACGCCGGAGACCGCGATTCCCTGGTACACGGTGATGTTCTTCATCGCGTGTCTCCTGAGCGTTGCGATCATCTGGATCATGAAAGGCAAGCTTTCGGAAAGCGAGCCGGGCCATGGTCAACAGACGCTCGAGGTCAGCGTACTCGCCGTGCGCAACATGATCGAAGACATCATCGGCCCACACGGTTTGAAATACTTCCCGGTGGTAATGGCCTTCGCCGTGCTGATTCTCGTGTCGAACCTGATGGGTTTGTTCCCGCTGTTCATGAGTCCGACGGCGGCGACGAGTGTCACGTTTGCACTCGGCATCAGTTCGTTCCTTTATTACAACTACATCGGCATTGCTGAAAACGGCCTGTTCGGACACCTGAAGCACCTGGCTGGTCCAATCTGGTGGATCGCGCCGTTGATCTTCCCGATCGAGTTGATCAGTAACTTCATTCGCCCGTTTTCACTCGGCATTCGTCTTTTCGGTAACCTGTTTGCCGATGAGAAGGTGATGCTGACGGTTTCGTACCTGGCGCCTCCGTACACCTGGTTCGCGCCGATCGCGCTGATGCCGTTGAGCGTGTTTGTCGCACTGATTCAAACGTTTGTATTCATACTGCTCTCGCAGCTTTATATCAGCGAAGTGTCGCATGCGCCGCATGACGAGTCGCACGAGCATGCACTCGAGCACGAAGAGGGCGATGAGTATATTGCTCCGGTTCTTACTTAAGCGGCTTTATCCTTAGCGCGCGGCGAGCGGCGTGGGCACTGCGCCCACAAACGTTGCCTCGCAAGTCGAGATTGCATTCGTAGATTCGTCTCAAGCAATACCGGACAAGTCATAGCTTTGTCGTGCCTGTCTCGCAGGAGCGCCGTTGTAAGAGGGGCGGTGGATACCGGATGCAGGCGAAATAATATCGTCCAGTTTTGTTCGAACGTTTCCGTCGAATGTGGTTAACGTGATCGAAGGAGGAAACATGAGCAGATACAGAATGTTTCTGTTCGCAGTGATCGGAATTCTCGCGAGCAGCATGACCGCGTTTGCGCAGGCAACGGAAGCCGTGGGCGCTGGCGACAACGCAAACTCAGTCAGCAAATATCGCGCACTCGCGGCGGGCATCGGTTTCGCTATCGCCGTCTTTGGCGGCGCGCTCGGACAGTCGCGCATCGGTGCTGCGGCCTGCGAAGGCGCGGCAAGAAATCCGGGCGCGGCCGGACGTATCCAGACGATGATGATTCTTGGTCTGGCGCTGATCGAGTCGCTCGTACTGTTTGCGCTGCTGGTTATCTTCGCGGTTGTTAAGCCGAGTTGATTACAGCCATTCAGAAATAGCGTATGGTTTTACTTAGAGGGCGGGAATTTCCCGCCCTTTTTGTACAGGATTACAAGATGCACAGGATTTGCAAGATCCAGCCGGTAAGTTTTGGCATCAAATAAACCTTCTCGTGGTAGGCTTGTGATTGAGGCGCGAACCCTAGATGAAAAAATGCCCCAAATGCGGAGTTGAATATGCTGACCAAACAACTCTGTGTCCCACCGATGGCGTAGCGCTCGAGACGGAGGGTGACTCACTCCTCGGGACGACGCTCGCCGGAAAATATCGCATTGAGGAACG
>DASUPZ010000440.1:0-9966 GCA_036280855.1 Pyrinomonadaceae bacterium
TGACGCGATCCGTCGACGAAGGGGTAAAGCCGGATTGCCTCGTCGGCAGCTTCGTTGATCTCGTTTGCCGGTCCTTTGAAGGGATCGCGTTGAATGCTCTGCGCGAACTCTTCGCCAAAGCCGGTGGAGCCCGAGTAATTCGTCAACAACACCACGTAACCCGGACGCGCGAGCAAGTGATAGTTCCAGCGAAGCCCCCAGTTGTCGCGCCACATAGCGTGTGGCCCACCGTGCATCAACACCAGCAACGGATACTTCTTGCGCTCGTCGAAATTCGGCGGCAACGCGACCATGTTGTGAATGCGTTTGCCTGCTTTGCTTGTGAACCAGAAGTGACGTACGGGAAGCCAGTCGATCTTTGCGACCTGGTCGGCGTTGAATGTCGTCAGTGGTTGCTGAGTACCCGACGAAAGGTCGAGCCGGAATACTTCCGGTGGATTGATCGCGCTTTCCCAGCTCGCGATCAGAGTGGGCGACGATGCTTTTGAAGGGATACGCAAGTTTGTGTAAACGCCGCGGATTGCGGCTGCGTTCGTACCCATCGCGAGACGCACTTCACCGCCATCCGACGGCAGTGTGAACACTTTCTCGTTACCTGCTTCTTCAGCCGTGAGGTAGATCGACTTGCTGTCGGGCGTGAGCGCGAAGCTGCCGACCGATCGATCGAACCTTGCAGTTAGGATTTCAGGTTGACCCACGTTGGGCCAGGTAAACTTCGCGAGTCGATCGAGGTTGTAAACTTTGTCCGGGATCTGCGCGTTGAAAACCGCGTACAGCGCTTTTCCGTCGGGACGAAACGTCGGGCGCGTGAAGTTGTCGGCGCTCGTCGTTAATCTCACCGGTTCGCCGCCGTTCACTGCTACTTTGAACAGCGACGTATTTGTTTGCGCGTACGCACCAGCGTCTCTGTTGGTGCTTGCAACGAACACGATTGCCTCGCCGTCGGGTGTCCACGCGGCATCGAGTTCGTCGCCGGAATCGGTACTGCGGCCGGCAAAACCCCGTTCGCTGACGAGTTTGGTTCCTGCCAGAAGATCTCTCGCCTTCGCGCCGGGCTGCGCATCCTGGATGAACAGATGCGCCTGTGTGTCTTCAAGCCACTTGTCCCAGTTGCGAATCGGAAACTTCTCGTAAACACGCACGCGGTATTTTTGTGCTTTGCGCTCAGCAGCAGCTTTCTTGTTTGCTTCGTCGTCAGCCGCACCCGGATAGACCGTGCTGACAAACGCGAGTCCCCTGCCGTCAGGCCGCCACTGCGGCGAACGAGCTCCGGTGGAAAGAGAAGTTACTCTTACTGCTTCACCGCCGTCCGCTACGTCCAGCACGTAGATCTGACTTACTTCGTCGCCCTCGCGTCTTGCAGAGAACGCGATCCGGCGGCTGTCAGGACTCCATGCCACCCCACTCTCCCCGCCCTTGCTGGCAGTCAACCGTCTGGGCTTTGCACTCCCGTCGGCCGGAACGATCCACAGGTCGGAAACCTGATCCTTCTCGTCATACGCCGGCTCGACTAACGAAAACACAACCCACTTCCCATCAGGACTCGGAGCGGGCGCCCCCACGCGTTTTAGCGCCCACATGGTCTCGTGCGTCAGTGGGACCTTGGTTTGTGCGCTGGCGAACAGCAGCGCACCCGAAAACAAGGTAAGAACAATAAGGAGCAACGAAAAAGATCGGACACCACGGTATAGGCTAGACATGAGTACCTCCTGCGAAGCTGATGGTTGGCGGCGAAATAATACCGGAGTGAGCACGTCAGCACAAAAAGCACAGTTTAGCGCATGCATTTATAATTCCGTGACTGTTTGCGATTGCAAATACGTCATTGCTTAACAACAAGGGGGCGAAGACAAATGAGCGTACCTGAGCGCCGCACAGCTTACAGGCGAACCGAAGATATCTATCGCAAAGCCATTGAAGACATTCGCGATTATGCGATCTTCACGATGGATCCTGATGGGCGGGTGACTAACTGGAATGCTGGTGCGCAGCAAATACTTGGCTATGCCGAAGAAGAGATTATCGGAAAACACGCTGCAAGGTTCTTCACTCAGGAAGACAGGGTAAAGGAAATACCACGCAAAGAGTTAGAGACCGCTGCAACGCAGGGCCGTGCCGAGGACGAACGTTGGCACATGCGCAGCGACGGATCGCATTTCTGGGCGAGTGGCATCGTCACGTCAGTTCGAGATGAAACCGGCAAGTTATTAGGTTTCTCGAAAGTCATGCGCGACATGACTGAGCGAAACAAATTGACGCAGGAGCGCGATCGATTCTTCGCATTGTCCATCGACATGTTGTGCATCGTCCATCTGGACGGGCGATTTCAGCGTGTGAATCCCGCGTTTCAAAAGGTGTTAGGGTTCTCAGAAGAGGCACTACTTTCGATGTCGGTGTTCGAGCTGGTCCATCCCGAGGATCGTGCCAAGACCATGCGTGAGTACGAGAAGCTTTCCGCGGGACGGTCGACGAGCAACATGGAAAACCGCTTGCGGGTTAAGGACGACTCTTACAGGTGGGTTGCATGGAGTTATTTTCCGGTGCCCGAGGATGGACTCGCGTTCGGAGTTGGCCGCGATACCACGGAACGGCGACGGATGGATGAAATCCTCCGCCTGCGCGCACGGGAACTCGAGGATGCGAACCGCGTCAAGGATGAGTTTCTGGCGACGATGTCGCACGAACTGCGAACACCGTTGACGTCGATACTCGGCTGGTCGCGCCTGCTGGATTCAAATCAACTCGGCGAGAAAGATAAGGAACGCGCGGTCCACATCATTCAACGAAATGCGGAAGCGCAGTCGAAGTTGATCGAAGATCTGCTCGACGTGTCGCGCATTATCACGGGCAAACTCAGGATCGAGGTTCAACCGGTGTCGTTTGCCTCTATCGCAGACGGTGTCGTTACTTCCTTGCGTCCGGCAATTGACGCTAAGCAGTTGAAACTTGTGACGTCGATCGATCCCGCTGCTGGTCCAATCCTGGGAGATCCGGCGCGTCTGCAACAAATTGTGACGAACCTGCTGTCAAATGCGATCAAGTTCACGCCCAGCGGCGGGCGCATTGAAGTTTCTTTAGAACGGAATGCATCACACGTTCGGCTGAGAGTCGCAGACACGGGAGTGGGAATCGCAGCCGAACACCTGCCTCACATCTTTGAGCGTTTCAGGCAGGTGGATTCATCGAATGTGCGCGCGCATGGCGGCCTCGGCTTGGGTCTTGCAATTGTGGATTACCTTGTGCGGCAGCAGGAGGGGAGCGTTTCCGCCGAGAGTGAGGGAGTTGGAAAAGGAGCGACTTTCACGGTTGAGTTTCCATTAACTTCGTCTGAATTGATCAGCACGGATTCACGCAGAGTGGATCTGTTTTCACCGGAAGCTCCGTTGGTGTTGGAGAATTCGGAAGCGTTTGAGGATGGGAAATTAAGAGACCTCCGGATTGTAGTGGTGGAAGACGATCCCGACACGCAGGAGTTGCTGAAGACCGTTCTGCGGCGGCATGGTGCGGAGGTGATTGCTGCCGCCTCGGGGACGAGCGCGTTGGCAGAGATACGGCGTAACAAGCCCAATCTGATCATCAGTGACATTGGTATGCCTGATGAAAACGGGTACGACCTGATCAGGAAGATCAGAGCACTACCTCCCGAAGAAGGCGGTCGCATACCGGCGATCGCGGTGACGGCCTACGCCGGCGCCTCCGACCGGCGTCGCGCGTTGCTTGCGGGCTTCCAAACTCATCTTGCGAAACCGATCGAACCCGACGATCTCGTGGCCGTAATCCTGAGTCTTACGTTTCAACCCGATTCCGCGTAATCCGTGGATCATTAGCCGCGGATAACACGGATGACGCGGATTAGATTTCCATCAGGTCTTTTCCCACCACGATTCGGCCTTTGAAGTGCTTGCGGGCGCCCTCGGACCATTGTTCATCCGTGATTGACGGATCGTCGCCGGGAACGAAGTGAGAGAGTACGAGTGTTTTGACTCCGGCTTGCGCGGCTATCTTCCCGACGTCTTCGGGCAGTGTATGGCTCGCGAGCAGGTGTTCGCGCAATCTCTTTGCATTTGGCAGACGGCTGACCAGCGTTTCGATCGCAGGCAGGTACATTACTTCGTGTACCAGCACGTCAGCGCCCTTCGCAAACTCCGCAAGCTCCGGCGAGTAGGCCGTGTCACCTGAAACAACTACCGATCGGTCCTTTGCGTCGAAGCGATACGCGTACGCTTGTTGGATTGGCGGGTGACGCACAAGGCACGAACTGACTTTCACGTCATCATTCGTCAACACGACGCCGGGCTTATCAAACTCCTGGATGACGGTCAGGTTGCGTGGATCCGGACGGCCCTCGTCTTCAATACGCGTGTCGATATCAAACTTGGCGTAATTGAAGAAGTCACGCGTCATGTTTCGTAGTCCGGTTGGACCGAAGGCCTTCACTTCCGCGGGTAGTCCTGTTATCCAGGCGTTATAAATGAGAGCGCCAAGCTCGAGATTGTGATCGGAATGATGATGAGTGATAAAGACGTAACGCAGTCGATTGAGTGCGACGCCGCTGCTTATCAACTGTCTTGACGTTCCATAACCGCAGTCAACAAGATACGGTATGTCGTTGATCAGGATGAGCGTCGCAGGATTGCTGCGACCTGATCTGCCTACGCTTGGTCCACCTTTCGTGCCCAGCAGCACGATGCGCGTCAGCTTCTTATCCTGGCTGAAACTGGTGCGAGTGAGCAGGACATTTGAAACAACAAAACCGGTGGTGGCTGTCAGGAATTGTCTACGTGTAGGATGCATGGGCCACAGATTACACGGATTTGCCGGATGAGTATAATCTGCACCCACCGGAGGTTTTATGGAAGCGAAGTTTCATCCTGCCATGGCGGCGGTTAAATCCGGAGATCTCGAGAAGTTCAAAGCGCTCATCGCCGAAGATCCTTCTCTCGCGACTGCACGATCGTCGAAGAGTCATCCAACGTTGCTTCAGTGTGTGGCGCTCGACGGCAAAGACAAACCAAACAATGTGGAGATGGCGCGCGTTTTGATCGATGCCGGGGCGGAGGTAAATGAGCCACTCGTCGCGGCAGCGAGCATAGACAACCGTGCGGTTGCCGAGTTGTTGCTCGATCACGGTGCGGCGATTGACGGCACGGGTGGCTGGTCACCGTTGGAAGAAGCACTTTACTGGAACAATCGGAACGTGATCGCGTTGCTGGTAGAGCGCGGCGCAAAGGTGCAAAACCTGCGCACGGCCGCGGGCCTTGGCCGCACGGATCTGATCGAGAGTTATTTCAATGCGGACGGGAATCTGAAGCCGGAAGCGGGGAAGATTAACTGGCCCTGGGGTGATGTCGAAACGATCTCGCGTTCAAATCACGACCCGAAGGGGAAGCAGTCGCTTTCGGATCGAGTCAACTCGTGGTCGCAGGACCGCCAGGGCATTGTCAACAATGCGTTCGTCTTCGCCTGCATGCACGGTCACATCGACGCGGCGAAACTGTTGTTGGAGAAAGGCGCGGAGATCAATGCGATTCCGGGTGGCTTTGATTACGCAGGCACCGGGTTACACTACGCTGCGTTGAACGGACACCGCGTGATGGTTGAATTTCTACTCGCGCATGGCGCGGACCCGAACGTGAAAGATACAAAAGTCGGCTCAACTCCCGCGGGCTGGGCCGAGTACGGCGGCCACCCCGAACTGCTCGACTTGCTGCAGTGAGTTTCATAGAACAGCGCCGCCTCAGTCATCTCTTCTTCAGCCGGTGAGAGGAAACGATACGAAATCATTGAAGCCGGTTGCGCACTCGAGTCATAACCTCATCGCCTGGGTGAGCTTCAATCTCACCGTTGCGGTAGGCTTGATATCGGCGTTGTGCCTCCGCAATCCACATCTCCTCAACCTCTCTGTCAGTTGATGGATCGAGCTCATCGATGAGGATGCGTGCGAGCGTCGCCTTCTCTTCGACCGTGAGTAAACGCGACTGTTCGACTAGTTGATCAAGGAGTTCGCTCATTAGTGGGAATTATAGCCGAGTGCGATGCTAAGGCGTGGGGTCTCGGTTTGTTGAATTTGAGCAAATTACGCCGAAGGCGTTCGCTAATTGCAGCCCAGGGTTGGAGCGCTAGCGACAACCCTGGGATCAGAGATCAAAATAGTCAGTGAACCCTGAAGGGGTTCCCCAACGGCCTAACCCTTTCAGGGTTTGGTCGTAATTTTGAATTAATGTCCCAGGGTTCTCGCAGACTCGAACCCTGGGCTGGAATTAGCGAACGCCTTCGGCGTAATTCAAACTGATGCACACCTGTTAAGGTAATCGGTGGAGTAAGCAACTACTGTTAGATTATGATGAGCCCTTCATGGTTCCAACTTGCGTTCAGAGTTCAACCTTTAGGTTGCTGTGCAAAGACAAGCTAAAGCTTGAACTCTGAACGTCGTGCTAAATACGAGGAGATGTATTAATGAGACGGAATTTTTTGTTGTGGATCAGACTGTCGCTTTATGTCGCGCTAATCCTATCGTTCTCTCAATCTGTTGTTCTGGCGCAGGACAAGGCGGCGAAGATTCAGGAGGTGCTGGCGCTGGCGCATAAATACCGGCAGTTTAATGGGACGGCGCTCGTTGCGGAGAATGGGAAGGTGATTTACAAGCAGGGGTTTGGGCTGGCGAACATGGAGTGGAATATCCCCAACACGCCAGACACCCGCTTTCGCCTCGGCTCGATCACCAAACAGTTCACTGCTGCACTCACGCTCCAGCTTGTCGAGCAAGGGAAGATCAAACTCGATGGAAAGGTCTCAGATTACCTGCCCGACTATCGCAAAGACACCGGCCAGAAGGTGACCATCCATCACCTGCTTACACACACGTCGGGAATTCCGAGTTACACAAGCCAGGCTGGGTTCTTAGAAAACGTCAGCCGAAATCCATACAAAGTCGGCGACTTCGTAACCAAATACGCGAGTGGCGATCTGGAATTCGAGCCCGGATCGAGGTTTGTCTACAACAATTCCGGTTACTTTCTCCTCGGCGCAATCATCGAACGCGTCACCGGAAAATCATACGCGCAGGCTTTGAAGGACAACATTCTCGATCCGGCCGGCATGAAGAACACGGGCTACGATCTTCACGACCCACTCATTCCAAAACGCGCCGCGGGTTACAGAAAGACAGCCGATGGATATGAGAACGCTGCGTACCTCGACATGTCGATCCCGTACGCAGCAGGCTCGATGTACTCCACCGTCGAAGATCTGTATCTCTGGGACCAGGCACTCTACACGGACAAGTTGCTGTCAGCAGCGTCGAAAGACCTGATGTTCAAACCGTTCCTTCAGGAGTATGCGTACGGCTGGGGCGTCAGGAATGCTTCGTTCAAGCACAACGAGCAACCGGTTCAGATTATCGAGCACGGCGGCGGCATACACGGATTTGCGACCGTCATCACGCGCTTTCCGAAAGAGAAGAACCTGATCGTACTGCTCGACAACACTGGTCAGAACGTCGAGCGGCTCAGCGGGACCATCGGCAGCATTCTTTACAACCAGCCCTACGATCCTCCGAAGATCTCGATTGTGCCGTTGCTCGAGAAGACGATCGGAGAAAAAGGCATCGCAGCCGGCATCGCACAGTATCGCGAACTGAAAGCGAAGCAATCGGCGACGTACGACTTCGCCGAACCCGAGTTGAATCAACTCGGTTACCAGCTACTGTCAGCAGGCAAAATGCAAGCGGCCATCGAGATATTCAAGCTCAACGTCGAGGCGTATCCGCAGGGCTTCAACACTTACGACAGCCTTGGCGAAGCGTATATGAGGATCAACGACCGCAACCTCGCCATCGCGAACTACAAAAAGTCGCTCGAGCTGAATCCGAAAAACACTAACGCGGTTGCCATGTTGAAGAAACTGGAGACTGGGCCGGAAAGGTGACGGCCGCGCGACTCAACCAGAATGGAAGAGAGATGCAGGGGAAGAAGGTCCGCTGATTACGCGGAATGAAGCAGGATATACGCTGCGAAGCGAAGATCATTCACGTAGGCGGACGCACCGCCACTGCCGAAGGCCGCGTCGTCGACGAAGCGGGAAAACTCTACGCGCACGGCACCACTACCTGCCTTATCCTGCGGAAGCCGTGACTCGGGCCAGCCCTTCGCGCATCACGTCTGCCGGTATCTCGTGGTCGCCCTCAAACTCTCGAAACGCGACGTCGTAGCCACGGGTTTTCAACCACGTCGCGATCTGACGTCCGCAACGATCGATCGGGAGAATGTGATCGTGAGTGCCGTGTGAGATGTAGAAACGCGGCCTTCCTACTGGGGCGCGTTGGATTACGAAGCCCGGCGAGAATCCGACGACGTTTTTGAAGAAGTCGCCGTTGATCAATCCGAGCGAGACTGCATACGACGCCCCGTCAGAGAAACCACCCACCGACACGCATGCCGGATCGATCGGCGCTATTTCGAATGTACGTTCGAGCGCGCGGTTCAGAAACTCGATATCTGGTCCAAACCCGAAGCTGCTGCCGATCGCGTCCCAGGTCGTGTCGCGGGAGTTTGGTGCCAGCACCGCGATGCCTGCTTCCTCATGTGCTGAATTGAGATACCCGAACATGTCGTCGGCGCTCTGAGTCGCACCGTGCAACATAACGAACAAGGGAATGCCTGACTGCGCCGCTGTCTTTGGCACTTCGAGGATCGCGTCCTGATGGCCGTCGAATCCGAAGGTGGTTCTTCCGGGCTTCAGCGCCGGTAGATTTCGATTCGGACGTGCGTCAAGCCTGCCGTTATTTTCGACCACCCCGCTACAACTACTGCTAAACATTACTGATGCGAAAGTGCCTCCGGCGAGCGCGCAGAAATCGCGCCTGTTGAGGTTCGTGGGGTTCATAGACCACAGATTATACGGATCTGTGGTCTGGTTATAACTCTTTTCGGGCGGTTGATTTTCCACTCGCACGAGCGGCGGTGGAGCTGAAGGTCCCGTTCAGACTACCTGCTTTTTCTAACTTCCAAACAAAGCGGCCGTTGGTTTTTCGCTGAGTGCCGTCTTCGAAGAAGTTTGCTTCGATGCGGTCGCCTTCGATGGAGCCTTTTACACGAATCGGAGTGCGGCTGTCTGCCGGCAGGGTGCGGCCGTTTTCAGATACCTTTCGGCCCTCGCCGGTGAAGCCGTTTCCGTCCTGTTTGATCGAGAGGTCGAAACCGATCTGAAGGTTTTTATACGAGCCGTAAGAGGTGTTCTGAACAGTGTTGACGACGATCCATTTGCCGGTGAGATCGGGTTGGTCCACCCCCGGTGCGGGCGCAGTCTGAGTTGGTTCTTTACTGGCAGCAACTGTTGCGGGCGCAGGAGCAGTGGAAGTAGGTTCTTTACGGGTAGCAACTGTTGCCGGCGCAGGAGCTGCAACAGCCGGTTCTTTACTGTCGGTAAGTACCGCGGGCGCCGGAGCCCCCTGAGTCGACGCCGGTTGTTCACTAGCAGCAACTGCAGTGGGCGCAGTTTGCTCGCGATACCGGTTGCGCATTGCAACAGCCGCGATCGCGACGAGCACCAGCAGAACAGCGCACGCCAACGCAACTCGATAAGCAAGATTTGAACGCGATCTACGCGGCCGCGCGGCCACACGTGGAAGTTCAACCGTAATTTCTTCCTCACGTACACCCGGATGAATGCCAAAGAACTGCTTGAGCACCACTCGCTCGCTCGGCCTGATCGAGCTCAAAGGCGGAGGAGCAACGGACGGATCGAAGCTGAACGCTGCATCACGCATGGCAGCGATGGCGTTCACTGCCGGAAACCCGGTGAGATTGCCGACACGCGCATCGACCACTTCGCCATGCCGGAAGAAGAGATCACCCTGCGTTGCGCCCGATTGAAGTTGAAGGCTGCCGGTCTCGCCAGTGGCGGCCAGAGTTCGAATGGCATCGAGAATTCTGTTTTCCATATACACCTGTAGAGGGGAATTTACAC
>DASUPZ010000441.1:0-5789 GCA_036280855.1 Pyrinomonadaceae bacterium
GGCGCCGCTTATATATTCGGTCTCGTGATCGAGTACCAAAGCGGCGCCAGGCCGCCGCACTCCAAGGGTTATTCACCTCTGACACGGGCGAAGCGGCGTTTGCCGACCTGGATGAGGGTTGAGTGATCCGTGGTCACACTGACCTCAAAATCACTTTGCGTGCGTCGTTCCTCTTCGACGTAAACTCCACCCTGCTCGATCAAACGGCGCGCTTCCGCCATCGATGAAACCAGACCAAGCTCGACCAGCAACTTCGGCAACTTCCACGATCCTGCTGCAACGGCACGTTCTTCAACCGCATCCGGCGCCTGCTTGTTGCGAAACATCGCGGTGAACTCTTCTTCCGCTCGGCGTGCATCAGCCTCGGAATAAAAATCAGCAACGATTCGTTTGGCGAGATCGGCTTTGATGTCGCGCGGATTGCGCTCAGTGTCTTCACGCAGCGCCGCGATCGCGCTGACTGGAAGACTCGTGCAGAGCTCGTAGTAACGCCACATCAGATCATCAGAGATCGACATCACCTTGCCGAAGATCTCCTGCGGCGGTTCGTTGATGCCGATGTAGTTTCCCAAACTCTTCGACATCTTTTGCACGCCGTCAGTTCCTTCGAGCAGCGGTGTGATCACAGCCACCTGCGACTCCTGCCCGTACTCTCTTTGCAGGTTGCGGCCCATCAGCAGGTTGAACTTCTGGTCCGTTCCACCAACCTCGACGTCGGCTTCGAGTGCGACTGAGTCGTAAGCCATGACGAGCGGGTACATCACTTCGTGCAGCGCGAGGGGCTTATTTGCTTCGAGCCGTTGTTGAAAATCATCGCGCTCGAGAATCTGCCTGACCGTGACGTGCGCCGACAGCCGTAGAAAACCTGCGGATCCGAGTGTGTCCATCCAGCGAGAGTTGAAATCGATGATTGTTTTCTCAGGATCGAGCAGCTTGAAGATTTGCTGCTTGTAAGTTTCGGCGTTGGCGTCGATCTCTTCGCGCGTGAGTTGAGGACGCGTCACACTCTTGCCGGAAGGATCGCCAATCATTCCGGTGAAATCACCAATGAGAAAAATCGCGATATGACCGAGATCCTGAAAATCGCGGAGCTTGCGAATGACGACTGTGTGGCCCAGGTGCAGGTCGGGCGCCGTCGGATCCGCGCCGAGCTTCACGCGCAGAGGCTTGCCTGTCGCGGCAGATTTCTCGAGCTTCGCGCGCAGTTCCGCCTCGCGAATGATCTCGGTGGTCCCTTTGGCGAGGTGCGCGACTTGTTCGTCGATCGTCATCGACAGATAGAGTAGCTTAACTGTCGAACCCTACGCTATTCTCATTTTTATGGTTACAGATATTTCTACGAATCCTCTCAGCAACTGTCGTTTGACGTTCATCGGTTGCGGTGTGATGGCAGAAGCAATCATTGCGGGACTGCTTCGGAAGAAGCTGGTTAACGCCGAACAGATCGCCGGAAGTCATCCGCGGCAGGCGCGGCGCGAAGAGATGCACGTGAAGTATGGCATCGCAATGTTTGAGCAGAACAAAGAGGCCGTACTCACGACTTCTCCGAGAACGCCCGACGAGGGCGCCATCCTCGTTTTGTCAGTAAAGCCGCAACGCCTGCGTAGCGTGTTGCAGGAGTTAAAGGGCTCGGTGCACCAGGAGCAGGTAGTTGTTTCGATCGTGGCGGGCGCGAAGATGGAGACCATCACCGACGAACTTCTGCATGCCGCTGTCGTGCGCACAATGCCAAACACGCCGGCGCAGATCGGCGAAGGTGTGACTGCATGGACCGCGAGTGCTGATGTCACCGAGAAACAGGAACAACAGGTTGTCGCGATGCTCGAAGCGCTCGGTAAAAGTGTTCGCGTTGAGAATGAGCGGCAGATCGATATGGCGACTGCGCTGAGTGCGACCGGGCCGACTTACATCTTCCTGGTGATGGAAGCGCTGATTGATGCAGGCGTTCACATGGGTTTTTCGAGACACGTGGCGCAGGAGCTGGTTCATCAAACACTGCTGGGAGCTGTTTTGTTTGCGCGCGAATCGCACAAGCATCCAGCCGAATTGCGCAACATGGTGACGTCGCCGGGCGGCACTTCGGCGGAAGCGATTTATCAGATGGAGAAAGGTAGTTTGCGGACGGTTTTGTCGAAGGCTGTCTGGGCGGCCTACCAGCGCGCCGAGTCCCTGGGCGGGAAGATCTAGTTGGACAGGATTACAGGATTAGCAAGATTTACAGGATTTTAGCTATGGCTTCGGGATAGAGAATGTGCTCCTGTTCGAGGATGCGTGCGGAGAGTGTCTCAACCGTATCGCCGTCGAGCACAGGGACTGCCCGTTGAGCGATGATTGGCCCACCATCGAGCGTCTCGTCAACAAAGTGGACCGTGCAGCCGCTAACTTTCACACCATGCTCGAGCGCCTGTCGCTGCGCATCCAATCCCGGGAACGCCGGCAACAAACTCGGATGAATGTTCAATATCCGTCCCCTGAACGCGTCAATAAAACACGGCGACAACAACCGCATATAACCCGCTAAACAAACAAGCTCCACCCGATGATCTTTGAGGATCTGAATGATCTCCCTCTCATGCTCTTCACGACCCTTTCCCTTCCGTTCACAGATCCGCGTTTTCAATCCGCGTTCATCCGCGGCTAATAACCCACCAGCATTACCCTTATCACTAAGCACAACCACGATCTCAGCATCAGGAATCGTCCCTGCCTCGATCGCATCACTTATCGCCAGCATGTTCGATCCACGACCCGAAATCAATATTCCAATTCGCTTCTTTGTCAGATCGACACCTCACGGTCCCCACTGATTACACTTCCAATCCGGTAACACGTTTCCCCCACATCCCGCGCAATCACATCCGCATCGCCCGGCGAACAAACGATCACCATCCCAATCCCCATATTGAACGTGCGATACATCTCAGCATCCGAAACGTTTCCGATCCGCCGCATCAATTCAAACAGCGGCGGAATGGTCCACGCATCCCGTTCGATCTTCACGCTCGTGCCTTCCGGCAGGATTCGCGGAATGTTGTCGGTAAGCCCACCGCCCGTGATGTGGGCCAAACCTTTGATCACGCCGCGGTCGAGCAGTCCGTCGAGTGGCTTTAAATAACTGACGTGCGGCAGCAACAACGCTTCGCCCGCGGTCATCCCCAGCTCAGGCAAGTGCGTGTCAGGCTGATATCCCGCAACTTCAAAGAAGAGCTTGCGCGCGAGTGAATATCCGTTGGTGTGTAGTCCCGCGGACGGCAGTGCGAGCAAAACGTCGCCCGGCACGATCGTCTTTCCATCTATGATCTTCTCGCGATCGACAACACCGACGATAAATCCCGCGATGTCATACTCACCGTCCGCATAAAACCCCGGCATCTCCGCCGTTTCACCACCGAGCAACACACAACCATTCTCACGACAACCATTCGTCACGCCCTCAACCACACTCGCCACAACCTCAGGCGACAACTTCCCCGTCGCGACGTAATCGAGAAAGAAAAGCGGGCGCGCGCCCTGGACCAGGATATCGTTGACGCAATGATTCACGAGATCGCGTCCGACCGTGTTATGCACACCCGTCGCAAAGGCGATCTTGAGCTTAGTGCCGACGCCGTCCGCGGACGCAACCAGCACCGGCTGCCTGAGATTCGGAAACGCGCCGTCGAACATTCCGCCAAAACTTCCAATCTCGGAAAGCGTGCGCTCGTTGAACGTCCGTCGCGCGAGCTCTTTGATCCTGTCAGTTGCCCTGGTGGCCGCATCTATATCAACACCCGCATCGCTATAAGAAATAGGTCTGGTCATGTGCTCTACCTGATTCGCGTTCATCCGCGGAAATCCGCGGCTCAACGCTGTTCGCTCTTCCTCGGTCGTGGTGGTGGACCAAAGTCGCCATAAGAAATAAAGCCGGATCGAGATGAATCATCCTTTTGCGCGGTGCGGCCGGCCCAGAGATCTTCAGTTGTCTCCTTCGCTGCTTTCACGGCAGCATCACCATTCTGCCCGCGCGTGGTGATCGTGATCTCACCCTGCAAATCGGTGCGATAGAGTTTTACGTTCGGATTTGCCGCGCGCAGACGATCGAGCACGGCCTGCGACGGATGGCCATAACGGTTCCACGCGCCGCACGAAACGATCGCGATCTGAGGCTTAACTCGGTTCAGAAAATCACCCGCCGAAGCGTACTTCGATCCGTGATGCCCGACTTTCAAAACCTGGGCTTCGAGATCGAGATCCTTGGTGAGTAAGCGATGCTCGGTCTGCGCTTCAGCATCACCGGCGAGCAACATCGAAAACGATCCGTAATCCAGACGCGCGACGATCGAGTTTGCATTCGCCTCGTTGCCGCCGGCGCCCATTTTGTCTTTGCTGAACATCGGTTCCGAAGGCGCGAGGATCGTCAGCAGCGCGCCACCGCCCAGATCGTATTTGGTTCCGGGTTGTGCGGTCTCATAACGAGCGCCGCTCGTCTTCACTGCTTCCTTGTAATCGTCATAAAACTTCGTCAACGAAGCTGGTTGTTGCCTGCTCGATCTTCTGTTTGCCGGTTGTCTCTGGTTCGTTTGTTTTGGCGGCGCGGCGAGCTCAGGAGGCACACTCGGCTGTTGACCGTTATCGATCACATTGAGAACTTTGACTGCTTTGAGAACTTCCGTTGCGCCGCCGAGGTGATCCGGATGCGGATGAGTGGCGATGAAATAGTCGAGCTGCTGGACGTTGTGGCGCTTCAAGGCCTCCACAACTGCTTTGCCCTTCGTCGTATCGCCGGCATCGACAAGCACGTGCTTGCCGGCAGGTGAGGAGATGAGTATTGAATCGCCGTTTATTGGACCAACGTCGAGAACGCGAACCGTCAGTTCACCACCTGAAGCGGGCGGCGGCTGAGTTTGCAACCACGGACGAACGACCCTGAAATAGGCGACAGCGGCAGCGGCCACCACCACCAGAACAACTGCAACCGCACATCCACAACCTCGCTTCGCACGTCCCATTTCAGCTATCGGCGCTCACATGCTCGCGTTCATAGTACGTCTCAGCCTCGCGCGTGATTCGCGTCGGGTACCTGCCGTTCCAGCAAGCCACGCATGACGAGTCGGGGCTCATCCCGGTTGCGTCGATCATTCCTTCCAGCGACAGGTAACCCAGCGAATCAGCCTCGATAAACTTTCGTATCTCTTCAACACTCATGTTCGCTGCGATCAATTCCGACTTATTCGGCGTATCGACGCCGTAGTAGCACGGACTAATCGTCGGCGGACAACTGATGCGCACGTGAATCTCTTTAGCGCCGGCTTCACGCACCATGCGCACGATTTTTTTCGAGGTCGTGCCGCGGACGATCGAATCGTCAATTAAGACTACACGTTTTCCGTTGATCAGATCGCGCACCGGGTTGAGTTTGATGCGAACTCCAAAGGAACGAATCGACTGTCGCGGCTCAATGAACGTTCGGCCAATGTAGTGGTTTCGCACGAGTCCAAAACGAAAACTCAAACCACTCTCAGCCGCGTAACCAATCGAAGCGGCAACGCCCGAATCGGGCACTGGAACAACGATGTCAGCATCAGCAGGCTGCTCGACCGCGAGCCTGCGGCCCATCTTGTGGCGCGACTCGTTGATCGATTTTCCGTAAATCAACGAATCAGGACGTGCAAAGTAAACGTGCTCGAAGAGGCACATCGAGTGTTTCTGCGGCGGCAGCGGATGCGACGATCGCAAACCATCCTGATCGATCACGAGCATCTCGCCCGGTTCGACGTCGCGAACGTATTGCGCATCGATCAAATCAAACG
>DASUPZ010000442.1:0-4393 GCA_036280855.1 Pyrinomonadaceae bacterium
AACATCGCGTTCAAAGGTTAAAACAGCATCGGCAAAAACCACGAAACGCGCTGTCAAAGCTAAATCGCCGTCAAAACCCAAAGCCAAACGAGCCGTGACCGCGAAGGCTTCTGCCCGGAAGCCGGTGAAGGCGCGCGCTGCAAAGAAGACCGCTGCAAAATCCAAAGCTCCCGCCAAAACTAAGAAGGCGACACCGAAATCGTTAGCGCGGAAAGGCGCCTCGAAGGCGGCAACCGCACCGAGAACAACAGCGCCAAGGACGACCAGCGCGCCGAGGGTCAAAAAGACGCACAAGCTCGCCGCGGTGCGAGCCGTTAGAGCCACGCCGGCGCCACCACCGCCACGTCCACCGACACAGGATGAGTCTGCTGCGTTGGTAGCGTTTGAACGCGCGCACAAGGAATTCACCAGAGGTCGCTTCGCCGAGGCCCGCAATCAATTCCGAATTCTGGTAGATAAGTATTCGCAAGTTTCAGAGGTAGCAGCTCGTGCTCGTACCTACCTCGCCATCGCGGAATCGCGCTTGCGAACCGAAAGTATTCTTCCACGCGACGCTGATTCGCTTTACGATCGAGGCGTTATCGAACTGAACCGAGGCGAGTACGTCGCCGCTCAGGAGATGTTTGAACGCGCCCTCAAACGTGAACCCGAAGCAGCACACATTCACTACGGTCTGGCCGCAACTCGCGCTCGACTCGGTTCGATTGATCTGGCTCTGGAGTCGCTCCAGAAGGCGCTCAATCTCCAGCCGAACCTGCGCGTTCGCGCCCAGCACGATCACGATCTGAACCCTCTTCGTAACGATCCCGACTTTGATCGACTGATCTTCAGCAATCCCTCCTGAGACATTTCCATCTCCAATTGGCAATTTTCAATTGCCTGTAACAATCGGCAATGGGCAATCGGCAATTGGAAACGAAAACGGTATGATTATTTCCACGTTTTAGCATTCAACTCCTCTCCCCGGGGATCTTAATTGCAGATAACAAACAACACAGGTGGTCAGAAGCTCGTTGCGATTGGCGGTGGCACCGGGCTCTCGTGTCTTCTCGGCGGGCTGAAAAAACTGGTGGGTAAGACCGAAGAGCCGATGTGGCTCGAGAGTCTCTCCGCTATCGTCACCGTTTCCGACGACGGCGGCAGTTCCGGTCGTTTACGCGACGAGTTGCAGATGTTGCCGCCAGGCGACATTCGCAACTGCATGATCGCCCTCTCCGAAGACTCGACGTTGTTGTCGCGTCTCTTCCGTTATCGTTTTCGAGGCGACGGAGAACTCGGCGGGCACAGTTTCGGAAACCTGTTTCTCGCGGCGTTGACTGAAGTGACGGGAGATTTCACGGAAGCGATACGTTTGTCGTCGGAGGTGCTGACCAGCAAGGGTCACATCTATCCGGCAACGATCAGCGACGTGCGGCTGGCAGCAGAGCTCGAAGACGGATCGATCGTGCGCGGTGAGACGCAGATCTCGGCGTCGAGCACTCCGATTCGGAAGCTCCGTCTCGAGCCGGAACAATGCCTGCCGTTGCCTGAAGCATTGAAGGCCATCCGCAACGCCGACATCATCACCGTTGGCCCAGGCTCGCTCTACACGAGCATCCTGCCAAACCTGCTGGTGTCGCAAGTGGCCCGTGTGATTGGTCAAACACGCGCAACCAAAATTTTTATCAACAACCTGATGACGCAACCCGGCGAGACTGACGGTTACAGCGCACGGGAGCACATCCAGACGATTAAGAAGTATGCGCCTGAGATTCACTTCGACTTCGTGGTCGTGAACGACCGGCGCATCAGCAAGGAGCAGGCTGAACTTTATGCCGCCGAGGGTGCGTACCAGATCGGCATCGACGATCCGATTGACGACGCACTCGACCAGGCGACGGAGATCGTACGCGCGGATTTGTTGTATGACGGCGAGATGGTCAGGCACCACTCAGATCGGCTGGCCCAGGTGGTTTTGGACTGTCGCAAACAGGCGCTGGAGACTGTGACCGTTTGATGTCTGAGAGCACAACACTCAATGTTCTGATCATGGCTGCGGGACTTGGAACGCGGATGAAGTCCAACCGCGCGAAGGTACTGCACGAACTCGGCGGCTCGCCGCTGATCGCGCACGTCGTAAGAACGGCCCAGGCCCTCGACCCACAGTCGATCATCACTATCGTGGGCCATCAGGCCGAGGAAGTTGAACAGGCAGTTCTGGCTGAAATCGGCGAACTCGGGAGTTTCGTCGTGCAGGCAAAACAACGCGGCACCGGCGATGCCGTGGAATCTGCGCGGCGCGTGCTTGAACACTCTGACTCGCTCGTCTTCGTGTTGTCAGGCGACGTGCCGATGATCAAAGCCGAAACGTTGAAGAGCTTCATCGCGCATCACCAAACCGCCGGCGCGGACTGTTCAATACTGAGTGTGCGACTCGAAAATCCCACAGGTTACGGCCGGATCATCCGCGACGAAAGCGAAGGCTTTCAAAAGATCGTCGAGCAGCGAGACGCCACTGACGACGAACGCAAAGTCAAAGAGATCAACAGCGGCATCTACTGTTTCGACGCAAAACAACTTTTCCAGGCGCTCCGCAAGGTCGAACCCAAGAACGATCAGGGCGAGTATTACCTGACCGACGTTCCGGCGATCATCCTGTCGAGCGGCGGAAGTGTCAGCATCTTTCTCCATAACGAATGGCGCGAAGTTTTAGGCATCAACACGCGCGCCGAACTCTCCGAGTTCGAAAATCTGATGCGACGCGCAACGATTCGCCGGCTCATGACTGAAAGCGGCGTTACGTTTATCGATCCGTCGCACGCTTACATCAGCTCCGAAGCACAGATCGGCCGCGACACCATCATCTATCCAAACGTCACGATTGAAGGAAAGTCGGTAATCGGCGAAGGCTGCACCATTCGCTCCGGTGTTCGCATTACAAACTCGCGTCTCGGCGACGAGGTCGTGGTGAAAGACCACTCGATCATTATCGACTCCGAAGTGTCGTCAAAATGCTCCGTCGGTCCCTTCGCACACCTGCGAATGAACGCGATGCTGGAAGAAAAAGCGACCGTGGGAAACTTCGTGGAAGTGAAGAAGTCGCGACTCAAACGCGGCACGAAAGCGATGCATCTCACGTATCTTGGTGATGCGACGATCGGTGAGCGAACAAACATCGGCGCAGGAACGGTGACGTGTAATTTCGATGGCGTCAACAAGCACGAAACGATCATCGAAGACGATGTTAAGGTTGGTTCCGACACGATGCTGGTGGCGCCGGTGCGTGTCGGCGCGCGTTCGGTAACGGGGGCCGGATCCGTGGTGACGAAGGACGTAGCGCCCGACACACTGGTGGCCGGCGTCCCGGCCGAAGTCAAAAAGAAGCTGAAATAAAATCCGTCCAATCCGCGGCTAATAATTAACGAGAACAAATCATGTGTGGAATTGTAGGTTACGTAGGCAATAAACAGGTGGTCCCGCTCATCATCGAGGGCTTAAGAAAACTCGAATACCGCGGCTACGACTCCGCCGGTATCGCCGTCGTCAACGAAGGCAGCGAACTCGAAATCCGCCGCGCCGAAGGAAAACTTCGGAATCTCGAAGAGACGATCCGGCTCAGTCCGCTCGACGGCACTTACGGCATCGGGCACACCCGCTGGGCCACTCACGGGCGTCCGACCGAAGAGAACGCACACCCGCATCGCGATTGCACGGGCCGCGTAGTGGTGGTTCACAACGGCATCATCGAAAACTACCTGCAACTGAAAGAACGCCTGCGCAAATCCGATCATCACTTCGTCACCGAAACTGATACGGAGATCATGGCCCACCTGATCGAGGAGCAGCTCAAAGAAGATGCCACTTTCGAGCAGGCCGTGCGCTCGGCCGTTACCCAGCTCCGCGGGATCTTTGCCCTAGCAATCATCAACGCCGACGAGCCTGACACGATCATCGCCGTGCGCCAGGGACCGCCGGTTGTGATCGGTCTCGGGGATCGAGAGTTTTTCGTTGCGTCTGACATCCCTCCGATCCTGCAACACACACGCGATGTCTTTTTCCTGGGCGACGGTGAAATCGCGATCATCAACAAAGACGCCGTGCGGGTGACAGACTTCGAAGGCAACTCCGTTCAGCCGGCGATCCAGCGAATCACGTGGGATCCGATCATGGCGGAAAAAGGCGGCTTCAAGCATTTCATGCTCAAAGAGATCTACGAGCAGCCGCGCTCCGTCCGCGATACCGTGCAGGGACGAATCTCGCTCGACACGGGCCGCGTGTTTCTCGACGAGATGAACAACATCACGGAGGAAGATTTCAAACGTTTCACTTCGATCAAGATCGCGGCCTGCGGTACCTCGTGGCACGCGGGGCTCGCAGGTAAATACATGATCGAGCAACTCGCACGCGTTCCGGT
>DASUPZ010000443.1:0-7807 GCA_036280855.1 Pyrinomonadaceae bacterium
CTTTGACGCGTGGATGAGCCCCCGGACGTCCAAACTGCGTTAACGCTGCGACGCCGGAAGTCTTCGGCGGGGTGACGTTGAAGACACGAAAGCCTTCGCGCTCGAGACGCGTGCGTGCTTCCTGTACGCCGGTAGCTTCGACGGTGCGCGTGACGACCTCACCCGCAGGGGTGCCCAATCGACAAATAAACTCAGCCATAAGAAGTGTCCTGAGAACGACCGGGGAGTATATCACTTCGTTCAGAGTTCAAGCTTGAGTTCAGAACTCAGAGTTTGAGTTTGAGTTCAGAGTTCAAGCTTTAGCTTGCAAATGTGGAAATCGGGCAGGCAAGCTAAAGCTTGAACTCCGAACTAAGAGCAAGCTAAAGCTTGAACTCTGAACTACTGTTTCACGCGTCAAGTGTGATCTGTTCCTTTTTTCTCTCCCTTTTACGCGTTTCAATTAGAGTCACTTTTTAGGAGATTATTTAGTGTCAGCACCAGTACAACAACCAAGTCAACCGCCTGCAGCCGTACAAATGCTGCAAATCATTAGCGGTTTTTGGATTTCCAGGGCAGTTTACGTCATTGCGAAGTTGGGAATTCCGGATCTCCTGAAGTCCGGCCCCAAAACCGCCGAGGAGCTCGCCGCCGCCACTAAGATGCACGCACCGTCGCTTTATCGCGTGCTGCGGGCGCTCGCGAGTGTCGGCGTCGTCAGTTCACAGGGCGAACAGTTTGCGTTGACGCCGTTGTCCGAAACGCTCGTGACTGATGCTCCCGGCTCCCTGCGCTGGTTTACTGTCTCCGAACTCGGTCAGGAACACTATCCCGCCTGGGGTAACCTGATGCACAGCGTCAAGACGGGCGATATCGCATTTGACCACTTTTTCGGAGTCGATATCTGGACTTACTTCCAGCAGAATCCCGATGACGCAGCTGTCTTCAACGACTCGATGACCGGCGTCACTGCCGCGGCCAACGAAGAGATTATGACGAAGTACGATTTCTCGGGCTTTAAGAAAGTCGTCGACATCGGCGGTGGTCATGGCGGGCTCATTACATCAATTCTTAAGAAGAACTCACACGTTCGCGGCGTTTTGTTTGACGCTCCCCAGGTGATCGAAGGCGCGCGGCCGAAAATCGAAGCGGCCGGGCTCGCCGATCGCTGCGAAACGGTGAGTGGCGATTTTTTCAAGTCGGTTCCGACGGGTGGTGATGCCTACGTGATGAAATGGATTATTCACGACTGGGACGACCAGAAGGCTATCACCATCCTCAGGAACTGTCGCAACGAGATGAAGCCGGATGGCAAATTGATTCTGGTCGATTGCGTGGTGCCCGAAACCACAGAGCCTCACTTCTCGAAGTTTATCGACCTGAACATGCTCGTGATGACCGGTGGGAAAGAACGTACGAAAGAGGAATTTGAGCAGCTCCTTGCCGACGCGGGCTTCAAACTCCTCCGCGTGATCCCGACCGACGTCCCCACGAGCATCGTCGAAGCTGAGCCGGCCTGATAAGAATAGGTCGTATAGGTCTTATATGTCCTATACGACCTATTCTCCCCTCAGATCTTGCGTCACGCAATGCCCCTGTCCTAGAATGGCCAAGCCAACACAGCTTAAAATCTGAAACGCGCGCGGCCGTCTCCCCGTGAACATTTCATACTCGGATTTTTAAGTGTCGGGCATCACTCGTTCCCCAACGAGCATCTGTGTTGACAGTTCCCTTTCGAGCCCTGACCGGTACTTAAAAGAACTGAATCACCGAACTTCGTAGCCCGGGGGTGACATGTATCGACCGACTCGCTACGCCACCAAAATTACGGCGGCTTCTATCTCGCTTATCGCAGTCACGTTTGTTTTCTGCCTGACAGTCGATAGTCAAACGCAGGAACCAGCGAAAGAAAAGCCCGCAGCCACGACGCCTGACCAGGACAAGCCCGCGCAGGACAAACCTGCAGCGCCTTCTCAGACCCCTGCCCCAGAGAAGAAAAAACTCGGCACCGAACTCGACGACCGCTCCTTAATTACTAACACCGACCTGATCACGTTGACGGTGACCGTAACGGACACCTATGGCCGCTACGTCTCAGGTCTCGGCAAAAGCGCGTTTACCGTATTCGACAACAAACAGCAGCAGGAGATTACGCATTTCAGCGACGACGATTCACCAGTGTCTGTCGGCGTGATTTTCGACGTTTCCGGTTCGATGAGCGGCGATAAGGTGAAACGCGCACGCGACGCTCTGGCAAAGTTTATTCAAACCAGCCACGACTCAGACGAGTATTTTCTGATCGCATTCAACTCGCGCGCGCAACTCCTGCTCGACAGGACGCGCGACGGCGATTCGGTGCTGAACAAGCTCACCTTCGTCGAGACCAAGAGCCAGACTGCACTCTACGACGCCTGCTATCTAGGGGTTGAGAAAGTGCAACGCGGAGCGCATTCGAAGCGCGCCCTACTGCTGATCAGCGACGGGCAGGACAACGACTCCCGCTACACGTTCAACGAGCTTCGCAAGCTTTTGAAAGAGTCGGACGTGACGCTCTACGCCGTAGGAATCCTGAGCGGCAGCGACGCCGGCAGCGCCTTGGGCATGGAAGGTCAGGGCATCCTCGACGAGCTTTCGGGCGTGTCGGGAGGCAAGGCATTCTTCCCGCGTTCGGCAGCCGAGATGGACGACATTTTCGAGCAGATCGCGCTCGAGTTGCGGCACCAGTACTCGATCGGCTACAAGCCTGACTCGTTTCTAAACGACGGCAAGTGGCACCGGGTGAAAGTGAAAGTGCAGCCTCCGCGCGGGCTGCCGAAGCTGTTTGTCCGTTCCCGGGAAGGCTATTACGCCACGCCTGGCGCGCGTTAAAGCTCAAAATCGGCGGGCACTCGGCAACGCGGAATTGCGTCCGCGGCATCTTTGGACGTGTGCGTCAGTGGCTGCATTAGCGTCGCTGTTTGCCCCAGCCCCGCGCGTTGTAGTTTTTGTTAAAATGCCGATTGACGCTCCCGTCCCCGAATACAGGGTTCGCGGAGCGTTTCGCGTGAATGGCTTCATTGTTTGGTCGTGAGAGGAGTTTGCCGTTGTTTAGTGAGCAGAATGTGAGACGGGCGGGAGTTTTTGCGGTCTGCGGTCTCGTGGTTTCGACCCTGATCTTTGGCTCGGTTTCCGGCCATAGTCAGGAGCGGCCTCGTACCACCCAGCCGGGTACCGCGCAGCCCAGTCCGTCACCAGCGACAACCACTCCCAGTCAACCGGCCACACCGGCGACGACCCCGAGTCCTTCGCCGACACCAGCCGGCGTCGATCGTATTGCCCCGACGCTGGGTGAGCCACCACCGCCACCGCGTCTGAAACCAACACCAACGCCGACGCCGCCCGAGGAGCTCGACGCCGACAGTATCGTGCGCATCAATGCCGACCTGGTCCAACTCCACGTGCGCGTGATCGATCGCAACAACCGGCCGATCAATAACGTGCGGCGTGAAGAGTTTCGTGTTTTTGAAGACGGTGTGCCGCAACCCATCGAATCGTTTTCACGCGAAGAAGTTCCGATCAGTTACGGCCTTGCGGTAGATACTTCGGCGTCTTTGCGTTCGCAGATCCAGAGTGTTATCGACGCCGGTAAGAGCATCATCAACAGCAACAAGCCCGGCGACGAGACTTTTCTCGTGCGGTTCATCAGCAGCGACAAGATCCAGACCGAGCAGGATTTCACGTCGAACAAAGATTTGCTGATGGATGCTCTCGACAATCTTTATGTCGAGGGTGGGCAGACGGCCGTCATCGATGCCGTTTATCTCACGGCGGAGCACGTGGCAGAGTACAAGAAGGGCGACGACAGCGATCGCCGGCGCCGCGCCCTCATCGTGATCACGGACGGCGAAGACCGCAGCAGCTTCTACAAACAGGAACAGCTCTTTGCCCGGTTGCGCGAGGAAGACGTTCAGATCTTTGTGATTGGATTCGTCAACGAGCTGGATAAAGAATCCGGTTTTATTCGCAAGAGCCCGAAAGATAAGGCCGTTAGCCTGATCAATAAGCTTGCTTCGGAAACGGGTGGTCGCGCTTTCTTCCCGGAGTCGATAGCAGAGCTACCTCAGATTGCGAATGAAATCGTGAGGGACATGCGAACGCAATACGTGATCGCGTACAACCCGACGAACAAGACCCAGGACGGCAGTTATCGCTCGATCAAGGTAACGGTGGACCAGCCTTCCGACTCAGAGAAAAGGATCGCGCTGACAAGAAACGGCCGGCTCGCGCGTAAGGAAGGCCAACCGAATGTGCGGCCCCCCGCGGTCCGACTGCCCGGCACCTCGACACCGAATAAAAAGCCATAAAATACACGAACCTCCTTGGAGTGCGCCGACTTGTCGGCGCTTTGGTCCCACTTCGGAAATGCACACTCCACGTGGGACCAAAGCGGTGACAAGTCACCGCACTCCAAGGAGGCGCCCTTATTTAGAGTTGTTAAAATCTACTTTTCCGCTTTCTTCGTGCCCTTCTCAGGCACTCTCTTGTACTTGCTTCCGTGACGCGTTCGCGCTTCTTCGATTGAGTGTGTCGTCGTAAACACCTCGTCTTCCTTCGCCAGCTCGATCAACGTCTTGTAGTGGCGACGCAGTGCATCGATCTCCGGTTCGCTCAGATCCTCCACATCAATCAAACGGTTACTCGCGCCCTCCATCGCCGCCACGATCTCGTTGAGCTTGAGATGTATCGCAATCGCGTCTTTGTTTTGCGCGCGCTGGATCAGAAACACCATGAGGAAAGTAACGATGGTTGTTCCGGTATTGATCACGAGTTGCCACGTGTCAGAAAAACCGAAGAATGGTCCAGTCATGGCCCAGATGACGACCGTACCCAGGGCGACTATAAAAGCCAGGGACGTGCCCGTGGATTTAGTGGCCTGATAAGAAAACCTCTCCAGGAACAATCCGACTTTGCTTCTTTTTGGCGACATCAATACTCTCCAACAACTTCGTGAGGACCAGTGGAAACTAAAAAGGGGGGCTTCTGGCGGGGAGTTAAAAACGATCAATCTTTCGCTCTGACAGAACCACTGATCTTCTTGCGCGTAGTCTCACCTGTGTGCAGCACGGGCAAACCGAGATCCACGTCGGAATGCGGTTGCGGGATCACGTGCGTGGCAACCACTTCGCCGACGCGTTTTCCGGCTGCGGCGCCTGCATCGACAGCAGCACGGACCGCTGCCACGTCGCCGCGCACAATCGCAGTCACCAGGCCGGCGTCGATCTTTTCCCAACCGACGAGCCGGACGTTCGCAGCTTTCACCATCGTGTCGGCCGCCTCGATCATCGCCACAAGGCCACGACATTCAACCATTCCGAGTGCTTCAGGCATTTTGGCTTCTCCGGTAAATATAGGTCCTATTCTAATTCCGCAGCGAATGAATCGGCGCGGGTATTCTCCCGCCGCGCCTGATAAAAACCGCCGGCGAAAATGCGCTCACAGGCATTACCGGCGCACTTCCCAGCAATCCTCCAAACTCGACAAGCTCGCCGACGTCACGCCCGGGTACGGGAATAATGCGCACCGCCGTCGTCTTGTTGTTCATTACTCCTACAGCCATCTCGTCCGCAATTATCGCTGCAATCGTCTCTGCCGGTGTCGAACCAGGCACGGCAACCATGTCGATTCCCACTGAGCAAACGCTGGTCCAAGCTTCGAGTTTAGCGAGTGATAAGGCTCCAACCTGCGTCGCCTCGATCATGCCCGCGTCCTCGGATACCGGAATAAATGCGCCGCTCATGCCACCGACAGAGCCACTCGCCATCGCGCCACCTTTTTTTACGGCGTCTGTCAAAAGGGCAAGTGCCGCGGTGGTCCCATGCGTGCCCGCGCGCTCGAAGCCCATCGCCTCGATGATGTTTGCAACTGAATCGCCTAAGACGGGCGTGGGCGCAAGCGATAAATCGATGATGCCGAACGGAAGTCCAAGTCGCCGGGCTGCTTCACGGCCCACGAGTTCTCCAGCACGTGCGAGTTTAAAGGAGAGCTTCTTGATCGTCTCGGCGAGGTCCTGCAAGGGAAGATTTTGATCCGCGCTTCTGACCGCGCTATGGACCACGCCCGGACCTGAAACTCCGACGTTGATCACGGCCTCGGCTTCACTCACGCCATGAAAAGCACCCGCCATGAACGGGTTGTCTTCAACTGCGTTGGCGAAGCAGACAAACTTCGCACACGCCAGTCCACCTCGATCGCGGGTCCGTTCGGCAGCGTCTTTGATGAGCCTGCCGACCTGGCCCACCACGTCCATGTTGATTCCGGCGCGCGTCGTTGCAGCGTTAATGGACGAACACAAACGTTGCGTGGTTGCGAGTGCTTCGGGTATGGAATCAAGAAACCTGTTTTCAGCACGAGTCGCGCCTTTTTGGACCAGGGCTGAGTAACCGCCGATGAAATCGACTCCGACCGATCCGGCGGCATCGTCGATCGCTCTGGCGACCTGCAGCAAATCGCCTTTCGCGCCTTCGGTGATCAGGGACACGGGCGTAATTGAAATGCGTTTGTTTGCGACCCTGATTCCAAACTCGTCGCCGATTTCGTCGACAGTTTTCACCAGCCGTGAAGCGACTGCTCGGATCTTGTCGCCCGCTTTCTGCGCGATTGTGGCCATCGAGTCGCTGCTGCAATCGAGCAGGCTGAGACCAAGCGTGACCGTGCGCACGTCGAGATGCTCCATCTCGGTCATCGCGACGGTTTGAAGAATTTCTGCCTGGGTGTATTCCATTTAGCCGAGGACCTTGCTCAGGATCAACAGCACGACGAACATCACAAACAACACCGCGGCGACGAGCAGAAAACGCAGGCTCGGATCGTAAGCCGCCTGATCGATCATAACGCTGGAAACTTTTCGCAACTTCTCCACGCGCCCGCGCACGCCTTCGCCATCGTGTCGCAGTGGTTCAGTCGGTGCAACGACGGGCACTGGCGCAGGTGCCGGGTCGGCGATCGTGTCGTGTATGTCGGGTGTGTGGCCTGCGATCGGGTTTCCACACTGCGGGCAGAAAGTTGCGCGCTGGCGCACTGACACACCACATGCGGAACACCTTCGGGCAATTTCCGGTTCAGACATAACGAACTACAAATTTCATATCCGGTGCATCGCGTTGAAGAGATCTTCGCGCTGCGCGTAGATGCGCACGCCGAGTGTCTCACCTTCGCGTCGCAACCGCTCCTTCAAATCCGTGGTGCTCTCACGCGCGCGCGACGTGTCTGCAATTATCACCATCGCAAACTTCCCCTGCACCACCGTCTGGTTGATGTCGATGATACTGCAACCGGCCTCCGCGAGAATCTGCGATACGCCTGCCACGATGCCCGGATGGTCCAATCCAAACACGGATATGACCATGCGATCCGATGAGCCCTCCGCTGCTGCCGCACGATCGAGCCGCGAGGGCGCGGCAACATTGTTTCCGGAGCTTTGGACCTGTTTATAAATATCGGTAACCAGCTGCTCCACGGTCGTATCGTCAACCGCGCCTCCCAAACGCTCATAAACCGCCCGGGTTATGCGATAGATCAGATCTTCATTGGCCATTGGGAAAGTGATGAGTGATTAAGGTTGGTCGATCACGGCCTGCCATTCTCTTGCACGAGCCGGCGCGCAGCCTCGCGCATTTCATCCGAGAGAGTATCGTTAATATCGACGCGGTCCACGATGCCGACGACAGCCGCCTCGATCGACATGTCCTGGTTACCGATCGCCGTTCGCGCTGCCTTGCCAAACGCGCAAATGACCATTTCGCCGGTCCCGGCGCCCAGTCGGTCGGCGACGACGACGATGTTGCGCGTC
>DASUPZ010000444.1:0-4904 GCA_036280855.1 Pyrinomonadaceae bacterium
TGCGGCGGCCTGACGCGGCTTTGGTATTCGACCGGGCGCGATCGTTAACAAAGCGGCGCCAGGCCGCCGCACTCCAAGGAGGCGCTAAAATCAAGGAGGCGCCTAAGTTGCCAGCCGGTGGAAGAATTCGACGATCCAGAAAGAGACGGCGGCGACGAAGGCGGCGGCCGGAATTGTCAGGATCCAGGCCCAGACGATCCGGCCCGCTACACCCCACTTTACGGCCGACAACCGTCGCGTAGCGCCTACGCCGACGATCGATCCCGTGATCGTGTGAGTGGTTGAGACTGGCGTGCCGGTGATTGTCACGTACGCGAGCGTCAGGGCTGCGGCACTCTCGGCGCAGAAGCCGCCGACCGGCTTCAGTTTTGTGATCCGCGTTCCCATCGTGCGTACGATGCGCCAGCCGCCGGACAAAGTACCCAATGCAATCGCAGCATGTGCTGCAAGCACAACTGACGTCGGAACTTCAGGCAACGTTCCATCCGGCTTGTATGCCATGCCCCACATACCGCCGGCAGTGAGCACCGCCGTGATGATTCCCATCGTCTTCTGCGCGTCGTTACCACCATGGCCCAGTGAGAATGCCGCGGCCGAGAAAAGCTGGCCGCGCCGGAAGAGGCCATCGACTTTCGACGCCGAAGAGCGGCGAAAGATCCAGTAGACCAGCACCATGAGAGTGAATCCCAACAGCGCGCCGACAAGGGGCGAGAGCACGATGAACTTCAACGTGCGAAGCCACACATCCTCTTTAAGCAAACCACTCACGCCGCCGTACGCCGCGATACCCGCACCAGCGTAGCCGCCAAGCAGGGCATGTGAACTCGAAGTCGGCAGTCCCAGATACCACGTAATCAGGTTCCAGATGATTGCTCCGAGCAATGCGGCTAGTAACACGTATAGACGCAGATCCTGCTCGATCAGATCCATACGAACGCCATCGCCGATCGACTTCGCCACGCGCGTGCCAAACACTGCGAACGCGATAAAGTTAAAAAAGGCCGCCCAGATCACTGCAAGGCCCGGTGAAAGAACTCGCGTTGAGACTACGGTCGCGATCGAGTTCGCGGCGTCGTGAAATCCGTTGATGTAATCGAAAACAAGTGCCAGGAAGACGAGGATGATGATGAAGGCAAGCGTTGCAGTCATAATTCAGATTGCCGATTCCGATTTACAATTGCTATTGTTATGTGCCCGCGAAGCCCGACATCGGCAATCGACAATGGGCAATGCCTTTACCCGTGTTTGATGATCACGCTCTCAATGATATTCGCCACGTTCTCACAACGATCGACCGCGGCTTCGAGCTTTTCGTAAACCTCTTTCCACTTCAAAACAGTCAATGCATCAGGCGGATCGTGGAAGAGTTCGGCGATGGCGGCGTGATAAATATCGTCGCCCTCGTTTTCCAAACGATGAATTTCCACGAGTCGCTGCGTTACGTTCTTCGGGCGCTGCAAAGTCGAAACAATCTCTTTGAGCTGGTCGGCCATGCGTTCGAGCACATCGGCAAAATCGCGCGCATAGTCAGTAATTTCCTGAACGTCGAAGATGATGATCGCCCGGGCCGCGTCGTCTATCAGATCGACAATGTCGTCGAGCGCGCTCGACATCATGTAAATGTCTTCACGATCGAAAGGCGTGATGAACGATTTGTTTAGCCGGGTCGAAATGGTGTGGGTGAGTTCGTCGCATGCGTGCTCGAGCCCCTTGATTCGCTGGGCATACTCAGTGAAGTCGCGGTTTTTGTCAGCCAGCATCTCCTTCAGTTCGCGCGCCGCTGAAGAGATGTACAGCGTCATCTGCGTGAACAGATCGAAGTAAACGTCTTCTTTTGGAAGGAGGTTTAGCAGACCCATAGCAAACACCCACCTTGTTCTGAACTCAATCTGAACGAATTGCCGGACTATAACTTACTCCCTGCCGACTTGCCAAATGTGATGCGCGTCGTATATCAAAGGCGCCGATGACCCAAAACCACCTGACGGAGATCCAGCAACTACTCAGAATCGAGTCGGATGCGATAGCGCAAACGGCGATGCGCCTCGACCAGGCGGAGGTCGAGCGCGTGGTGGATTTGCTCGCGACGTGCAAAGGAAAAGTCGTGATTCTCGGGGTAGGGAAGTCGGGTATCATCGGACAGAAAATCGCGGCGACGATGACGAGCGCGGGGACCGCCGCACTCTATCTTCACCCGTCTGACGCGTTGCATGGGGGCCTGGGAATCGTCCAGCCGGATGACGTTGTCATCGTCTTGAGCAACAGCGGCGAGACTGACGAGATCGTCGCAATGTTGCCTTACCTGAAGAACCGCAATGTGCCGATCGTGGCGATCGTCGGAAACGTGAATTCAACACTCGCGCGACGAGCTGATGCAGTGCTCGATGCTTCTGTCGATAAGGAAGCGTGTCCTTTAAATCTCGCTCCAACGACGAGCACGACCGTTGCGCTCGCGATAGGCGATGCCCTCGCGATGACGGTGATGAAAGTGAAAGGACTGACGCATGACGACTTTGCTGTGAATCATCCCGCGGGACGTTTGGGGAAGAGACTTACGTTGCGAGTCGCGGATCTCATGCACTGCGACGGTGAGAACCCGACAATCCCGATCGGATCATCATGGGTCGAAGTTGTGCGCGCGATCAGTAAAGGCGGGCTCGGGGCGGTGTGCGTTGTCGAGAGTGACGGGCGTTTGGCGGGGATCATTACCGATGGCGATTTGCGACGCGCGATTGAAAAGACGGATCCCGGGGCACTCGCGAGTTTGACTGGCGATGATTTCATGACACAGAAACCGACGGTGGCGACGCGTGAGTTACTGGCGTTTGACGCGCTGCGGTTGATGGAAGACAGGCCGAGGCAGATTTCAGTTTTACCGGTGGTTGATGAAGATGGGAATTGTGTGGGGTTGATCAGGGTGCACGATATTGTGAGGAGTGGGTTATAGGTCGAATATGTCTTATATGACCTATAGGACCTATTCAGCGGCGAGATTGCAGATCAACAATGTCCCAGGCGGAGCGCACGCGCAGCAGTTTCGACATCAATCCCGCGTGCATGATGTGGCCGCTGCGTTCCGCGACTACCTTTCCGAGAATCGGCATTCCCAGCAACGCAAGATCTCCGATGATGTCGAGGATCTTGTGACGCACGAACTCATCTCGAAAACGCAGACCTGTTTCGTTCAACATTCCTTCCGGCGTCAAGACGATCGCGTTGTCGAGTGATCCACCGCGGATGAGGTTCGCCTTCCGGAGTGCTTCGATCTCGTCAGTAAAACCAAACGTTCGTGCCGCCGCAATCTCGCGGCTGAAAGCTCCGTTATTGAGTTCGACAAAAAGACTCTGCACGCCGATCATCGGATGCGAGAAGTCGATGAGGCAATCGATCTGGTAAGTGTCTGCCGGTTCGACGCTGATTCTGCGATCGCCCTGCTCGAAGGAGACTTTCTCGCGCACGAGCAACGCGCGTCTGGCGAGTGGTTGTTCGACTATTCCTGCGCGCTCGATGATCTCGGCAAAATTTTCCGCCGACCCGTCCATGATCGGGATCTCGAGATTATCAACTTCGATAAAAACGTTATCGACACCCAGGCCACGCAGTGCGGCGAGTAGATGCTCTACAGTTGAAAGCATGACGCCTGTGCGCATCAGGGTGGTTGCGTAACCGCAGTGCGCCACCGACTCAACGTTCGCCGGAATCTCGAACCCGCCGAGATCGGTGCGACGAAACACGTAACCTGTGTCAGGCGGTGCAGGAACCAGCCGGATATGAACCGGAACAGCGGTGTGCAGTCCTATCCCGTGAGTTTCGACAGGAGAGCCGAGCGTAGTCTGCTTGATCAAATGTAAGGACCTTTATCTGAGCACATGATCCATACTTCGTTGCCGTTAGGAGCAACACACATGCCGGGAAATTTTGAGGGTTTTCGAGTGGCCCGTGTGGCGTACGGGCCACACTCGAAGGTACGTTGAAGATCATTCGCCACACTTTTTGTTGGTCTGAGTGATAAAAAAATTGAATACAGCCGAACCTCTGGAGTACACTCGCCTCAACTTAACCCGTCGGGACGCCAGAGCTATTTGGCGTGCGTTTGAGAAAAGGCTGCTTTCGGGCCACGACTCGGTGATTGAGAGAAACGCGACGCCAGCGCTCCGCAGAGCAGAGAGAGTGAATCCTCAATTCGCTTTCTTGGAGAAACCGCGATGTCAGACGTTGAAATCACGTGTTCGGAGTGCGGCACTTCATTCACGTTTACTGAACGTGAACAGGAGTACTACAGGGAACGTAACTTAACTCACCCGAAACGCTGCAAGCCATGTAGAGATGCACGGCGTGCAAATTTCGGTGGCGGTGGTGGTGGTGGGAAGATGCAGGGCGGGGAACGACAGCGATTCGAGATCACATGCGACCAGTGTGGTAAAACGGATTCGGTACCGTTCAAGCCATCCTCGGGCAGGCCCGTTTTGTGCAGCGACTGCTTTAGTGCGGGTCGCGCGCAACAACGGACCTAGATTTTACGCGTTAGTAAAAGGGGCCGCCTCTTTGGAGTGCGCCGACGTGTCGGTGCCTGGATGCGCCGGAGCGTGCGAAGCATACGTTAAATGAGTTACGAAACCATCCAACTCGAGATGCGCGATTCGGTTTGTGTGTTGACACTTAACCGCCCGGACCGGTTGAACGCGCTCAACGTGCAAGTCGCGCACGATTTCAAAGCCGCGATCAAAGACGCACTCGATCGCGGCGCGAGAGCGATCGTGTTGACTGGCGCGGGCCGGGCGTTTTGCGCCGGTGGAGATCTGCGCGAGATGCAGGAGATGGCAAAGAAGGATGGGCGGGTGGAAGCTTTCTTTGAGGAACCGTTGAGACTCTTGAACGAAGCGATCCTGATGATTCGCCGCACG
>DASUPZ010000445.1:0-4851 GCA_036280855.1 Pyrinomonadaceae bacterium
GGTTACACGTGCAAGGGATGCGGCGCGCAGGAGTGGACCAAGGAAATGGACATCCTCGACGTTTGGTTTGACAGCGGTACGTCGTCGATCGCCGTGCTGGAAAACCGCGAAGAGTTGCGCTGGCCCGCGGATGTTTACATCGAGGGCGGCGATCAGTTTCGCGGGTGGTTCAATTCGTCGCTGATGATCGGCGTTGCGGCCCACGATCGGGCGCCGTACGAAACTGTGATCACACATGGCTGGACGCTCGACGCGCAGGGCCGCGCGATGCACAAGTCTGCGGGGAATGCAGTCGAGCCTGAAGTAGTGATCAAGAAATCGGGCGCGGAGACGATCCGCCTGTGGTGTGCGTCGTCGAATTATTTCGACGACATGCGTGCGTCTGACGAGATCCTTCAGCGTGTGACTGACGGGTATCGCAAGTTGCGAAACACGGCGCGGTTCGCGCTCGGAAATCTCGACGGGTTCGATCCGGAGCGCGATAGTGTGCCTTTCGAGCAGATGGAAGAGATCGACCGCTGGGCGCTGGCTGAGTTGGATCGTGTCATCCGGGAAGTGCTGGCGGCGTATGAGGCGTACGAGTTCCACAACGTTTACCGTGCTTTGTTTAACTTCGCAACGGTGACGTTGTCGGCGCGTTATTTCGACATCATCAAGGACCGGCTTTACACGTTTGCGCCGCGTAATCGCGCGCGCCGCTCGGCGCAAACTGTGTTGCTGCAGATTGGAGATGCGCTGGCGCGAATGCTCGGGCCGATACTCGTGTTTACGGCGGATGAGATCTGGGAAAATCTGCCAAACAGGGCTGAGGCATCGATTCATCTCGCGCAGTTTCCGTCTGCGACAGATCGAAGTGATGAGGCATTGCAGGCCGAGTGGGAACGTTTGTTTGCGATTCGCGACGACGTGTTGCAGGCGCTCGAAGAGGCGCGGGTGGCCAAACGGATCGGGAGTTCGCTTGAAGCGAAAGTGTTGCTTGCCGCATCGGGCAGCGCGCTCGAGTTGTTGCGGAAGCATCAGAACGATCTGCGTTACGTGTTTATCGTGTCGCAGGTTGAGCTGCGGGAGTCGAGCGAAGGTCAGAGCGTTTCGATCACGATCTCAAAGGCGGACGGAGAGAAATGTGAGCGCTGCTGGAACTACTCGACACGCGTAGGCGAATCCGCGCGATTCCCGACCGTCTGCGAGCGCTGCATCGCCGCACTTGAGGAGATCGAGCAAGGAGCATAGGTCCTATAGGACCTATACGACCTATTATGGCCACGAGCATCAATGCATCCGGGCTTCGCACGCGCTTTGCCTGGCGCGCGGGGTATCTCCTTGCCGCGCTCGGCATTTATTTCGCCGATCAGGCGTCGAAAGCCTGGGCTGTAAAGGCACTGCGCTTTGGCGAGGAGATCGTGGTCATCCAGGGCTTTCTCCAGTTTATTTACACTGAAAACCCGGGCATCGCGTTTGGACAGTTGCAGGAAGGCGGCAGCTTTGGCCGTTGGTTTTTCGTAGTGCTGGCGGCGCTGGCGGCGATCGCCGTTGTTTACTACTTCCTGCGCACGCCGCGTAACGATGATCGCGTGCTCGGCGCCTGCGCGCTTCTGCTGGCCGGCATCCTGGGCAACCTGACGGACCGCGCACGGCTTGGCTACGTGATCGATTTCATCGTCGTGCACGCCGGCAGCTATCATTGGCCCACGTTCAACATTGCCGACGCGAGCATAACCATCGGTGCCTTGTTGCTGGCTTATGACCTGGTTTTTGGACACAGATCTACACGGATGAGTACGGATTCGCATTAATCCTGTTATGTATCCTGAGCTGATTCGTATTGGGAGTTTTCCTATTAACACGTATGGCGTGTTTCTCGCCATCGCGTTTCTTTCCGCGATCTTTGTGACGGTGAAACTCGGTGAGCGTGATGGATTGCCGCGCGAGCGAATCTACGATCTCAGCCTTTGGATGTTGCTCGCCTCGCTCATCGGTTCGAAGTTCCTGATGCTCTTTACCGAGCCTGAGTATCGCGATCAACCGCTGCAACTTCTCTCGTTAGACTTCCTGCGTTCAGGTGGTGTCTTTTACGGCGGACTGCTCGGCGCGGTGCTCGCCGGCTACCTGCTGATGAAGCGTTACAAACTTCCGTGGTGGAGAACCGCCGACGCCTGTGCACCCGGAATCGCCCTCGGCAACTTCTTCGGACGCCAGGGATGCTTTGCCGCCGGTTGTTGCTGGGGCGAGCCAACGACGCTTCCGTGGGGCGTGAGGTTTTCGGAGCTGGGCCACCAGATCACGGGCGTGCCTATTGACGCGCATCTTCATCCAACGCAGCTCTACGAATCGTTTGCAATGCTGCTTGTGTTTGTGTTTCTGTTGTGGCTGCACAAACGCAGGCGATTCCCGGGACAGGTAATTCTCGCTTACGCACTGCTCTATTCAATCATTCGCTTTGCTATCGAATTCGTGCGCGACGATCCGCGGGGCGATATTCTCGGTTTGACCTCGCTGACCGGGCTCTCGACTTCGCAATTGATCAGTATCGTCATCGGAATTACGGCGCTGATCCTGCTGATCGTTCGGCGCCGTCGTACACAGCAAGGCGAAAAGACCGGCGATCTCGTAACAAACGGCGCCCGCGCCTTCTAAAAACTATGAAGATTCTCGTTTCGATACTGACCCTCAGCATAATCGTATTTTCGACTTCGCATGCCTCTCTTTCCGAACCGCAGGATTCACTTCTGCTTCCGGCTGAAAAGCACCTGCGCAACATCAAGCAGTTGACCTTCGGCGGCGAGAACGCTGAAGCCTATTTTTCATCTGACGGCAAACAACTGATCTTCCAATCGACTCGCGACGGTGGCGGCTGCGATCAGATCTACACGATGAACGTCGACGGTTCGGGCCTGAAGATGATCTCAAACGGTGAAGGACGCACAACGTGTTCGTATTTCTATCCCGGCGCGAAGCGAGTGCTCTACTCGTCAACACATCTCGGCGATAAGCAGTGTCCACCAAAGCCCGACTTCTCGCGCGGGTACGTTTGGGCCGTCTATCCGAGCTTTGACGTTTTCACTGCGAACCCTGACGGCTCCGATCTGAAGCAACTCACAACCACGCCCGGCTACGACGCTGAAACGACGATCACGCTCGACGGCAAGAAGCTCGTGTTTACGTCGATGCGCGACGGCGATCTCGATATCTACTCGATGGACGCCGACGGCAAGAACGTGAAGCGTTTGACTAACGAGCTCGGATACGACGGTGGTCCATTCTGGTCGTACGACGGCAAGCAGATCGTCTATCGCGCCCATCATCCGAAAACGGACGAAGCGAAAGCCGACTACACGAGTCTTCTGAAACAAAATCTTATTCGTCCGACAGTGCTCGAGATCTTTGTGATGAATGCCGACGGTTCAAACAAGCGGCAGGTGACGAGCAACGGTAAAGCGAACTTCGGCCCTTACTTCTTCCCCGACGGTAAACGAATCATCTTCTCGTCGAACATCGACGATCCACGCGGTAGAAATTTTGATCTCTACAAGATCAACGTCGACGGCACCGGCCTGGAGCGCATCACATTCAACGACACGTTTGACGGGTTCCCGATGTTTTCACCGGATGGAAAGAAGCTCGTTTTCGCATCAAACCGCAACGCGAAAGCGCAGGGAGACACCAACGTGTTTATTGCAGATTGGGTCGATTAAAGCCGCAATAAAGCACAGAAAGCACAAAGCGTTATGAAGATAAAAAAATATCCCCTCCTGGTCGCCACTCTCCTCGTATCGACGTTCGTCGTCATCGCTCAGCAGGCAGAGCTCGAACCGAATCCGGCGAAACTGCGGCAACACGTCACGCATCTCGCTTCGGACGCGATGGATGGACGACGCACGGGCACGGCAGGAGCTGACGCTGCAGCTCGTTACATCGCAGATGAGTTTTCAAAACTTGGTTTGCGGCCGGCAGTGGCAAAGTACATGCAGCCGTTTCCATACGTGGCCAGCGTCGAAATCGGAAAAGGTAATATGCTGATGGCGCGCATGCATGCGTATATGAGCTTTAGCGCGGGTAAAGACTGGATGCCACTCGGCTTTTCCGCAAACGGGACAGTCGAAAACGCTCCAGCTATTCTGGTCGGTTACGGCATCACGGCTTCGGATCTGAATCACAACGATTATTCGAGCTCGAAGGTAGCAGGTCGCGTGGCAATAGCGCTCTCAGGTACGCCCGACGGTGACAATCCTCACAGCCGGTTTGCGCTTCATGAGGACGTGCGATGGAAGGCTGTTGCAGCACGTAACGCGGGAGCCAAAGCTCTCATCGTCGTCGCGCGCGAAACTAACTTCGCGGACGACAAGCTTTCAAAGTTGCGTTACGACAACAATTCGGGCGACGCGGGCATACCAGTCATAACGATATCGCGACAAGCCGCGCGAGATTTGCTCAACAAATCGATTGAGAGTATTGAGGAGGCGGCTAAGACAAAATCGGAGGCAGCATATGCGGAGCTGCCATGGAAAATAAGTCTCGACGTCGACGTCATACGTCGTGAAGTTCCGGCTTACAACGTCGTCGGTCTTCTCGAAGGCTCCGATCCGGTCCTCAAAAACGAACACATCGTGATCGGCGCTCACTACGATCATCTCGGGCGTGGTGGTGAGGGAAGCCTGACGCCAAACTCCGGCGACATCCATCACGGCGCTGACGATAACGCTTCCGGAACTGCCGGACTGATCGAGCTCGCACGCGTGTTCAGCGAGCAAAAGCCAAAACTGAAACGCTCCATCATCTTCATCGCGTTCGGCGGCGAAGAAGAAGGACTGCTCGGTTCAAATTACTACGTCAATCATCCCGTCGCTCCGCTCG
>DASUPZ010000446.1:0-5829 GCA_036280855.1 Pyrinomonadaceae bacterium
ACTCGGTGGTCCAATACTTTCCCGGCGTCGACTATCTCATGCGTGTTTTGCGCGGTGCGGTCGAGGCGCTGGCGCCGGGTGGCTTTATCGTCATCGGCGACGTTCGCAGTTTGCCCTTGCTGAAGACTCTGCACACGTCAATCGAGCACCACAAAGCGGGGGCTGGAGTCTCCATAGAGCAGTTGCAGCAACGTATCGAGCGGCGCATCGAACAGGAAGAGGAGTTGCTCATCGATCCCGCCTTCTTCATGGCGCTGAAGCAGCACCTGCCGAAGGTTAGCCATGTCGAAGTCGAGCCTAAACGCGGACGCTATCACAATGAGCTCACCCGGTTTCGTTACCAGGTGATGATCCACGCCGGTGACAAAAGAATCGCGGGCGCGGAAGATTTATGGTGGATCGATTGGCGCAAGGACCGTTGGGACCTGGCAGAACTTCGCCGGCGACTTGTTGAAAACAAACCTGAGACGCTTGCGTTGACAAACGTTGCGAACGCCCGACTCGGCGATGGCATCGATCCGGAAGATCTGTACAGGTTGGGAGATGAGTTGCCGTACCGGGTCCATCTGAGTTGGGCGCGGCACGGCGCTGATGGCAGCTTCGACGTGGCCTTCACGCAAAGCTCCGAAGGGGTTTGTTTCCCGTTCGAGCCTGCCACGGAGAAGTCTCTAAACGATTTCGTGAACCATCCGCTGCGTGGAAAACAGGCGCGACAGGTTGGACCACAATTACGAAGTTTCCTGAAAGCGCGGCTGCCGGAACACATGGTGCCCGCATCGTTCGTGTTCCTCGACGAGTTGCCATTGTTGCCGAATGGCAAGATCGACCGCCGCGCACTGCCTGCGCCGGAAGCAGCCAGACCCGACTTGCCGCATGCCTTCGTGGCGCCACGCACGCCCGTTGAACGGCCGCTCGCCGGCGTCTGGTCAGACTTGCTCGGGCTGCCGCAGATCGGCATTCACGACAATTTCTTCGATCTCGGTGGGCATTCGCTGCTCGCGACGCAACTCATCTCGCGCGTGCGCGAGTTGTTCCAGGTGGAATTACCGTTACGCGAGGTGTTTCAACAACCAACTATCGCCGCGCTCGCCGTCGCCATCGAGCAATTGAGACAGGATGTTCAGGATTTACGGGATGGACAAGATAACTTCTGTCGAAGGCCTAGGTCGAAATCTGACGGCTTCGTCTTCCCTCTTTCTTTTGCTCAGCGGCGTTTGTGGTTCCTGCACCAGATGGAACCATCGAACGCGGCCTACAACATGCCGCTTGCTTTCCGGCTTACAGGGCAGCTCGACGTTGAGGCTTTGCAATGGTCTTTAAATGAAATCGTCCGCCGACACGAGATCCTTCGCACGACGTTCAACGTGTTGGACCAGGAACCGGTGCAATTGATCGCCGCCACTGGAGAACTGACGTTGGTCGTCACAGATTTGGTCAGCGAAGCAGAAGCCGAGATGCTGGCGAGCAAAGAGGCGCAACGGCCCTTTGATCTGGTACGCGGTCCACTCATCCGCGCCATGTTGATGCGGCTGGCGACAGACAAACACGTGCTGCTCGTAACGATGCATCACATCATCGGCGACGGATGGTCACAAACGGTCTTGCTGAACGAGCTGGGTGTGCTTTACGAAGCCGCTGTCGCTGGACGGAGTTCTCCGTTACCGGAATTGTCGATCCAGTACGGTGACTTTGCCGAGTGGCAGCGCGAGTGGCTTCAGGGCGAACGGTTGGACCAACAGCTCGACTACTGGCAAAAACACCTGACCGGCGCGCCACCGTCGCTGGAATTGCCAACAGATCGGCCACGACCCACAGTGCAAAGCTTCAACGGCGCGCGACATTCGTTTGCGCTTTCGAGTGACGTGTCGGCGCGTCTGGTGCAGTTGAGTCGTCGTGAAGAGTCCACTCTTTTCATGACACTCCTGGCAGCGTTTTATGTGCTGCTTTACCGTTACAGCGGCGAAACGGACATCGTGATTGGCACTCCGGTGGCAAACCGGAGTCGACGGGAGATCGAGCCGCTGATCGGCTTCTTCGTCAACACCCTCGCATTGCGCGCGAATCTCTCCGGCGATCGAACGTTCAGTGAATTGCTGGCCCAGGTGCGTGAGGTTTCACTCGGCGCTTACGCACACCAGGATCTGCCGTTCGAGATGCTCGTCGAGGAGCTGAGTCCAATCAGAGACCCGAGTCGCAATCCGCTCTTCCAGGTGATGTTTGCTCTCCAGAACATGCCGGAAGCTGCTTCACAGTCATCGCGACTCGTCATCGAGCCGGTCGACGTAAAGACAGCGCGGGCCCAGTTTGATCTCATCCTCGACGTGGTTGACCTTGGCGGGCAACTTCATCTGACCTTCGTTTACAACACAGACCTGTTCGACGCGTCGACGATCCAGCGAATGGCCGCGCACTTTGAAGTGTTGCTCAGCGGTGTGGACGCAGGGGAATCGATCGGGGCGCTGCCCCTCTTGACTGCAGCCGACTTACGACAGTTGCTGGTTGAGTGGAACGATACCGCGAAAGAACTACAAGGCGAGCTTTGCATCCACCGGCTCTTCGAGCAGCAGGCTGAACGTGTTCCGGAAGCGGTTGCGCTTGTTCTCGAAGAACGACGAATGACCTACGGCGAGTTAAACCAGCGGGCCAACAGGCTCGCAAACTATTTACGCTCATCGGGCGTTGGACCAGAGTCGTTCGTCGGGTTGATGTTCGAACGTTCGCCGGAAATGATCGTCGCGCTGCTCGCAATTCTTAAAGCCGGCGGCGCATACGTGCCACTCGATCCGTCGGCCCCGCCTGCTCGTCTCTCTTACATGCTTGATGACGCGGGAATCTCCGTGTTGGTGACCGACCGGCACTTAGCGAACGAGTTGTCTTTTGCAAAACGAGCAATCTGCATCGATGACGAAAGGGTCTCGAAACACTCCGATCGCAACCTGCCAGCGTTGACGAGTGGTGACAACGCTGTTTACGTGACCTATACCTCCGGTTCAACCGGCGCTCCGAAAGGAGTTGTGATTACGCATCGCAGCCTCTGCAATGTGGTTGCGGCGTTTGTTCAGGCGTTCGACATTCGTCCCCAAAGCTGCGTGTTGCAGTTTGCTACTCTGACTTTCGACGCGTCCATGGAAGAGATTTTCATCGCGCTGACAACGGGCGCTCGTCTCTGTCTCGTGAGTCGCGAGACGTTGTTGTCAAGCCGGCAACTCGTTGAGTATACGCAAGAGCATGAAGTGACGGTTGCGACTTTGCCGCCGTCGATGCTCGCAGTCTTATCGCCCGGCGAATTTCCGACGCTCGAAACAGTAATCGCAGCCGGCGAGCGGTGTCCTGCCGAAACCGCGGCGCGCTGGTCGCAGGGCAAGCGATTCATCAACGGCTATGGACCAACCGAAGCCACGATCGGCTGCATTCTGTACGAACATGAGGGCGCGCACACCGGCGACCCGCCTATCGGGCGGCCTATCAGCAACATCCGGATTTACTTGTTGGACCAAGGTCTGAATCCTGTGCCGGTCAGCGTCGCGGGAGAGCTTTACATTGGCGGCGTGGGAGTGGCTCGTGGATATCTTGGCCGTGCCGGTTTGACGGCCGAGAAGTTCATTTCCGATCCATTCAGCACAGAACCGGGCGCCCGGCTTTACCAGACCGGCGACATGGCTCGTTACCTGCCTGACGGGAACATCAAGTTTGCCGGGCGCCGCGACGAGCAGTTAAAGATTCGCGGCATGCGGATCGAGCCGGGAGAGATCGAAGCGACGCTCAAAGAACACGCAGCTGTTGCGGAGGCCGCTGTGATTGCGGACGAGGATCGGCACCTCGTCGCCTACGTGACGACGAAGCCGGGCGAGGCTGTCACGGCGGAAGAATTGCGGATCTTCGCACGGCAAAAACTTCCGGATTACATGGTGCCGTCGTTTTTCGCATCCCTCGACAAACTGCCGCTGACGCCGAATGGCAAAGTAGATCGTATTGCCCTCCGTGCCATGGTGAGGACGCAGTTCGAACGTGTTGCCGAACGCGTTGAGCCGCGTGACCTGCTGGAATCGCAACTTGCCCGCATCTGGGAAGAGTTGCTGCATGTTGAACCTGGCGTGCGAGACAACTTCTTCGAGCTGGGAGGGCATTCACTGCTGGTTGTGCCGTTGCTCGCGCGTGTGGAACAGGTCACGGGGAAAAGGTTGAACGTGGCGGCGGTCTTCACCGCGCCCACGATTGAAGCGCTTGCGTCGATCCTGCGCGACGGACACGAGCAGTCTCGGCGTACGTCGCTCATCCCGATTCAACCACACGGATCGTTGACGCCGGTGTTTTTCGTGCACCCGGCGGGCGGCAGCATTGCCGCTTACTTTGCCCTCGCACGCGCGCTCGACCTGGAGCGTCCTGTTTATGCTTTCGAAGGAACTTTAGCCGGCGTTGCGGAAAGAGAAGTCGAACTGCTTGCAGCAAACTACGTCGAAGCTATTCGCGCTGTCCAACCCGATGGTCCGTACCTTCTCGGCGGCTGGTCCACGGGCGGTGTCGTCGCTTTTGAGATCGCGCGACAACTCCAGACGCGCGGCGCGGATGTAAAGCTTGTGGCATTGCTCGACTCCGTTGCGCCAGGAGATCACGAGGGCGAAGACGATCTGGACTTGCTTGCCGGGTTTGCGCTGAACCTGGGTGTCGCGAGTGATCTCGTTTACTCAGCGCCGCAGGAAGTCCTGCAATCGGGAACCCACGCGCAACTGAGCTGGGTGTTGGACCAGGCATGCCGCGCTCAACGTCTGCCACCCGATGTGAGCGCGGACGATCTACGCCACCCGTTTGAGCTTTATCTTGCAGACGTTAAAGCCTTCAGAAATTACCGCCCACCCGCGTCGTCAATTCCCCTCCTGCTGCTGCGTGCTGAAGAAGAGCGTGAGAATCCGGAGACGATTGCGCGCTGGCGCCGGCTATCTTCCGATAATCTCGAAATTCACAACGTCCCGGGTGATCACCTCACAATGATGCGTGCCCCGCACGTCTCCACGCTCGCGAAAGTGCTGAGCGAACGCTTCGCCCAAGCCCAATGACTGCCGAAATGTTTTTCTGCTCTTGAGACATTACTATTGGACCTTGACAGCGAGAACACCGATGCGAGCACATCATGAGGAGCGCTTCTTAAACGTCGCCGGACTCACCCACAAGTCAGTCCTTATTGCCTGGGGCTCGTTTTTCTTCAGGATCAGAGAAAGTAGCCTCGCCGCACATCCGGCGGCAAAGCCGTAAGGCAGACTTGTAAGGCAGAGTCCTCCTCTCAATCACCGTGATTGATCGGTAGCGGTAAGTTGCAGCGAACGCCGAGGAACGCTGCATACTGTTCGGCGGCCGCTGCAATGGCGAGTTGCTCGCGTCGCTTGAGAGGTCTCGAAGGACTGGCTGTGAGCGACAGCTCGTTGTTATTGATAGCGCCCTTCCATGTGCCTACGATTCTCCCGTTGATGAGGATTGTTGTACCGAGCGCGTCCCAATTCGTGGTTTGGGTGGAATCGACAACCAACTGACGATTCTTGTAAGCGACGTTGTATTCATCGAAAGCGGGCAACAGGTGAGCTGAAGGCGTGGAGCGTGGCCCAACCGGCGCCGGCTTTGCGCTCCAGTAAACCGTTTCGTCCAGCATATCTTTATCAAGATGGCGATCCGCTGATGCGATGCCTCGTCGTGCATCGTTTGTCGTCAGCCCTGACCACCAGACGAAATCAGCCAGCGTGGCTGGACCATGACTTGCGAAATAGCGTTGCGTCAGTTCCACGAGTGCTTCCTCGTGAGTTAACGTGCGCGCCGCCGCTGCGCGCTCTCCCAAAAGCG
>DASUPZ010000447.1:0-6463 GCA_036280855.1 Pyrinomonadaceae bacterium
TACGACATTTCCGATCCGTCGAATCCGAAGTTGACGGACACGATTAAAGTCGACGCGCGCCTCGTGAACGACATCATGACGACCGCTGACGGAAAGATACTCGTGATCTCGCGTGAAGGCGCGTCGAACAGAAAAAATGGAATCGCGTTTTACGACACGTCCGATCCGGCCCATCCGAAACTGATCTCAGAATATACGGCGACCGTTACGGGCGGCGTTCACAGTGCTTTCGTTGATGGTCATTACGTCTATCTCACTGACGACGCGACTGGCTCGATGCGCGTGATCGATTTCCGCGATGCAAAGAACCCGAAGGAAGTCGGGCGCTGGCAAACAGAGAATCCGAGTGCAGTTCCTATGCGCACGAAGGAAGGCGAGTCTGTCGGCGGACGCTATCTCCATGATCTTCAGGTCAAAGATGGGCTGGCCTACCTGGCTTACTGGCACGATGGTCTGGTGATTCTCGACGTCGGCGCGGGTTTGAAAGGTGGCAGTCCGGAGAACCCGAAACTCGTTAGCCAGTTGCGTTTCAATCATCACGAACTCTACGGCAATGGCTGGCTCGCCGGTACGCATTCAGTTTATCGCTACAAGAACTACGTCTTTATCGGCGACGAGGTGTTCCCCGCAATCTTCGACATCAAATCTCCGAGGCGCTTTCCGGTTCGCGGCATCGTTCATGTGGTGGACGTTTCGGACATCAACAATCCGCAGAAGGTGGCCGAGTATCCGGTGCCTGAAGGCGCTGCGCATAACATGTGGGTCGAGAACGATGTGATGTACGTCGGTTACTACAGCGGCGGCGGGCGAATCGTGGACGTGTCAGGTGAGTTGCGCGGCGATCTGTACCAGCAAGGTCGAGAGATTGCGCGACTCTGGACGGGCGACGCTGAAGCGTTTCGCGCGAACCTGCCTATGACGTGGGGCGCACAGCCGCACAATGGGTTCGTCTACTTCAACGACATTCATTCAGGACTGTGGATTGTGAAGCTGGGAGAGAAGATCGATAAGGGTTCAACCACCGCCCCGGGGCAGTAGAAGCAGTTCAGAGTTCAAGCTCAGCGTTCAGAGTTCAAGCAGCTTTGCGGGAAAGTCATTTTGGGTTTCTGGTTACGGCTTCGCCGCCCGATGTGAGGCATTCAAGCAGCTTTCCCGAAAGTCATTTTTGAGTTTCTGGTTACGGCTTCGCCGCCCGATGTGAGGCAGGGCTTTGCCCTGCCGTCAGACTCCTAAAATTTTATAGGGGCTGTGCCCCCGGTTCGGGCCTTGGGCCCGGAAATGCTGGGCGAAGCCCGAACCGAGGGCAGAGCCCAAACGGAAAAAATCAAAGCTCCCGGCGCGGCATAGCCACGCCTCACATCCGGCGGCGAAGCCGGAGCGAAGAGCCTTGAAAGGACTTTTCGCGCAAAGCTGTTTCAAGCTTTAGCTTGCGCAGCATCGGGATTCATCTCGGCGTCGGCAACAGTTCGCGCCACTGCGAAAGCAGCCTAAAGGCTGAACTCTGAACTCTGAACTGACTTCACGGACCGATCCGCGGCTCAGTTTTATAAAAATCGATCCCGGCGGCGCCGGGTGCGACATCAACCGTCGCCACTGTCTTCAACGACGCAAGATCGATCACCTCGACAGTGCCCGGTTCCGAGCCGACGCCTTCTACCGTCACAAACGCATAACGATCATCAGGCGAGACAACGACGCCATGCAGCACTTTGCGTTTTGTAGCCAGACGCGCCAGTTCCCTTCCGGTCTTCAACTCATAGATCGAAACTGACTGATCGCGTTTGTTCGTTGCGATCAGGCGCTGACCATCGCGCGTGATCTCCAGGTTGTAAACACCAGCACGCGCAGGAATTCGGCGAACGAGTTGCCAACTACCGGCATTGATCTCGACGATCTCGCTCGAGCCGTTGCAGGCCACGTAGATTGAAGAGCCATCGGCTGAAGGTTCAGCCCACGTCGGCGAACACGAGTTGTCACCGGCTTTCGGCGGCTCTGAGCCATGGCCACTGGAATGCGTCGCGTGAGTCGTAGGCGTTTGTGGTGGACCACTCAGGCCTTTCTCCTTGTCCTTTGTCACGATGAAATGCCGCGTCGCTTTGAGGGAACGCGCGTCGATCTCGACCAGCGTGCCGTCCATCATGCACGCCGAATACTGCTTTGTACCTTGCGAGTTCAGACGCGAGCCATGCGGCATGGTGCAGGTCTTTATCCGTGCGACTTCGGTCATCGTCTGTGTCGAGACTACCGATACTGACGAGGGCACCATATCTCCGTGCAAGTTGAAGTTGACTACGAAGAGAAAGTTTCCATCAGGTGTGATGTCGAGGGTTGCTGGAAAGTGACCGAGAGCGGTTTTCTTTACGAACGTGTTGTCTTTGGTCGAATACTTCCAGACCGTCCCAAACGGCCGGCCATGTCCGAGCGTGACGTAATAAAATTGCCGATCGGGAGAGACAACGATGCCGTGTGGACCGTCGAGATCGATCGGCATGTCGCCGGTATCGAACTGCTGCTCCACGCGGGCGCCTTCAGGACCAAAACGGACGAGGGCGATCTTGTCGGCGGATTCAGAAAGGACGTAGACGAGATAATCTTTGTCGGGCTTCGTTTGCGATGTTGCAGGTGAACCGCACACGACGATAAGAAACACGACTGCAATATACACACTCGAACTCTTCATGCATGAAAAGTCTATCACGCGCCTCCTTGGAGTGCGGCGGCCTGGCGCTTGAGTGAATCGATCACGGCGTCGATCACCGTCGCCCAGTTCCCTTCCTCTTTCTGCCGGAACAGACGCATCGTCGGATACCAGGGACTGTCGGTGCGGTCGAGCAGCCAGCGCCAGTCGGCAGTGAATGGAATCAAAGTCCACGTTGGACGTCCCAACGCACCCGCCAGATGCGCCGTCATCGTGTCGACCGAGATCACGAGATCGAGCGCTCGCATCACCCTCGCATCGTCAAGGGAATTATCACCTCCGGTGATCGACCCTAACTCTCCATCCCAACCCGCTTGCCGGGCATCACGCTGCAAAATATGCCACTCGATCCCCGGCACCTGGCCCACGCGCCGAATTTCTGTAAACGGAACTGAACGACACGTGTCCCAGTCGCCCGACTGCCATATCAACCCAACTTGCAACCCATCGCGGCGCGGCAACGTCGCCGGTTCCACACGCACATACGGAACATCCGCGGGAATCGTCTCCAACGTCGATCGAAACACGTAAGGCAACTCCATCACTTCCACGTCAACGTCATAGTCAACATCCGGCACACCGTCGTGCAGTGGAAGCAGTTGATCGATTCCTTCAACCGTGCGTAATAAAGGGATCAAAGAAGCTTGCGTCCAAACGACAACTTCCGCCGCAACTCTCTTCAACAAACCCGCATACCTGATGAACTGAATCGTATCGCCAAGCCCGTGATAGCAACGCACCAACACTCGCTTGCCTTCGACTGATCGCCCGTCCCAAATGCTTTGCAAGTGTCGCGGCAGTGTTTTGTGATCCTGCGCGAGCCTTGCCGGCAAGAGTGCATCGCTGGTGTTCCACGCGGCCACGAAGTCTCCGCGCTTCATCTCCTCAATCCATCGATCTATGTACACTTCGATCATGCAACAATGATGACGATCAACTTACCACTATTCGTTTCGATCTTTTGTTTCTTCATAACGGTACGCGAGCGAACGGAACGTACTAAGTTCCAAGCGTACAGTACCCCACTCCGAATTCCGTTTGCTGTTAATTGGCGGAGGAGTAGTGCGCGAAAGCGACGAAAATCGTTGGCATGAAAACAGATTATTAGCATCGCTCCCCGACCGGGATCGTTCTCGCCTCATTCCGCAACTGGAGCTTCTTACCCTGTTCGCAAAGGAACCTGTTCACGAAACCGGCGAGGAAATCCATTACGTCTACTTTCCAATCGATTGCATAGTGGTTTTGATTAGCTCTGTCGAGGGCGGAGCGGCTGTTGAAGTAGGTTTGATCGGAAGCGAAGGAATGGTCGGAGCTCCCATCATTCTCGGTGCGAAACAGTCGACTAGCCAGGCGTTAATACTTGCAGAAGGCAAAGCTCTGCGTCTTCCTTCCGCGGTTTTAAGAAAAGAAGCTAAACGAAGTAGCCGCACGCGCGAGGTTCTGCTTACCTACGCGAATGCATTGCTCGCACAGAGTGCGCAACTGGCGGCTTGTCATCGTTATCACACACCACACGCGCGCCTCGCACGCTTGTTGTTGATGATCATGGATCGGATCAACACCAATGAACTGCGCATCACACAAGATCTCCTCGCGCGCCTGCTCGGAACACGTCGCGCGACAGTTACTCAAGCCGCCAACCAGTTGCAGGACAGCGGATTGATCGCGTTAGTGCGAGGGCGCATAAGATTTCTCGATCGCAAAGGACTCGAAAAGAAGTCGTGTAGTTGCTACGCCACCCTCCTCGCGCAACAACAATCGATCGACACACAGACCACTTCTTAACAAATTCTTCACGGTCTTTACTTTTATCAATCCGCGTACGCTGACGTACCGAAAATGTGATCATCCGCATGTACTTTCCTCGACGCAGCAACTCGTCCACACCTCGTGATGAATTCTGCTCAGCGCTCTCAAACAAGGGGTTTATTTATGACAAGGGGAAAAGTCAACGCTGCGATCAATGGTAATGGTCGCGCCCAGAGTGTAAATACACTCCGCTCCACACCCTCAAATAAAAATGGAAAAGCTAAACCGGTTTTAATCACCGGCGGTGCGGGCTTCGTCGGTTCCAATCTCGCCGATCGCCTGCTTTCCGCCGGTCATAGAGTGCGTTTACTCGACAACCTCTCGCGCACTGGCGTTGAACGAAATCTTCAGTGGCTCATCGAAACGCACGGCGATCTCGTCGACATAGAAGTACCCGACGTGCGCAACTTCTCAATCGTCAAACAGGCCGTCAAAGACGCGTCACATGTGTTCCACTTTGCCGCACAAGTAGCAGTGACTTCGAGTCTCACCGATCCGCGCGAGGATTTTGAGATCAACGCCCGCGGCACGTTAAACATTCTCGAGGCGATTCGCGCATTGGAAAATCCGCCGCCACTCGTCTTCACTTCGACGAACAAGGTTTACGGAAGTCTCTCCGATCTCGAGTTCACCAAACAGCCTACTCGCTACGCGCCGGTCGATCCTTCGATTCGAGAGCGAGGTATTCCGGAGAACAGACCACTCGATTTTCACAGTCCTTACGGGTGCTCGAAGGGCGCTGCGGATCAATACGTGGTCGATTACGCGCGCACGTTCGGTATTCCCGCACTCGTGTTTCGCATGAGCTGTATCTATGGGCCACACCAGCACGGTAACGAAGATCAAGGCTGGGTCGCGCACTTCATAATCCGATCGCTCGCCGGACTGCCAATCACAATCTACGGCGACGGGCGGCAGGTACGCGACATTCTATTCATCGACGACCTCGTAGATGCGTTTGTAACGGCCCAGCGCCACATGAAGAAGCTTTCGGGCAATGCTTTCAACATCGGCGGTGGGCCGGAAAACACGATTAGCTTACTTGAACTGCTCGACGTGCTGACTGAACTTCACGGCGGTGATCTATCGATCCAATTCGAAGATTGGCGGGCGGCGGATCAGCGTTACTACGTCGCAGATACTCGTAAATTCAGCGATTTGACGGGTTGGAAGCCCAGGGTCGGAGTGCATGAAGGGATCAGGCGTTTGTACGAGTGGCTGCTGGCGGCGAACGGACATCTGGGCGGAAATCCAATGGGTGTGACCAACTTTGCAAACGTGCGTCCGACCGTCGCGGCGAAACTCTGATGCAATCAGCAGTCGAAGCAAAATCAAGTTCAGCGACTCAAACCGTGTCTGGTCGTGCGGCGGTAGTCCATGCGCCAGGCGAAGTTGTTCTGCAGGAGATTGAATTTCGCGAACCTGCGCCCGGCGAGGTCCGCGTGCGGATCGAAGGATGCGGCGTTTGCGCGTCAAACATGCCGCTGTGGGAAGGAAAGCCGTGGTTTGAATACCCGATGGAACCCGGTGCGCCCGGTCACGAAGCCTGGGGTCGAATCGATGCAGTTGGACCAGGCGTCACCGAATTGGCTGCCGGCCAGCGAGTCGCGTTGCTCTCGTCACATGCTTTTGCCGAATACGATTTTGCTCCCGCGCCTGAAGTAGTCCACCTCCCTTCCGAGTTAGACAACCAACCGTTTCCGGCTGAACCACTCGGCTGCGCTATCAACATTTTCAAACGCGCGCGGATCTCGCCGGGCGAGAACGTCTGCATCGTGGGCGTCGGTTTTCTGGGTACGCTTCTCACGCAACTGGCAGTAAAAGCAGGAGCACGAGTGTTTGCACTTTCGCACCGGCGTTCTTCACTAAAGCTGGCGCATGATTTCGGCGCGGAAGTAAGCGTGGAGATCAATGACGAACAGCAAGCGCTGCAAACCGTAAGGCGAATGACTCAGT
>DASUPZ010000448.1:0-13663 GCA_036280855.1 Pyrinomonadaceae bacterium
CTGCGAGAGTATTCGAAATTAAACTCGACGAACCCACGAGTTGAGATGGGGCTGGAATGACCAGGAAGCCGAAAACCTACACGATCAGTGCAGTCGCGGAGCAATATGGCATTCATCCGCAGACGCTGAGATTGTACGAGCGTGAGGGTTTGTTGAAGCCTTCACGATCTGAAGGTAACACGCGTCTTTACACCGATCCCGATCTGGAGCGACTTGAGCTCATACTTTCGTTGACGCGTGATCTCGGAGTGAATCTCGCGGGCGTGGAAATCATTCTCAACATGCGCGAGAAGATGGATGCGATGCAGCAGGAGTTTGAGCGGTTCTTTCACTACCTGCAGTCGCATGCAGACGAACTCACCAGCTTTGATCCTGCGCCTGAAGGCAGCGACGCGCTTGTGCCGATGACGCGTGCTGCTGCACTGCGCCGCCGAACCTCCCGATCCTAAGCCGCGGATCGCGGAACTTCGTACACAGATTTTAAAATAGAATCCGTGAATGAATCCGCGTAAATCCGCGGCTAATATTTCTTGTCTTGAAAATCGCGTTATCCTGTCTTAAAGTCCTGCCCGCAGTACAACCTCACGACAGGAGTAAACAACATGACCTCACGTCTCACACTTCTCACTCTATTTCTATTCATCGTCAACTCAGTTAACGCACAGGACCTTGACACCGCCACAATCTCGGGCCGCGTGATGGACCAGAACGGCGCCGTGCTTCCGCAAGCCGAGGTGCACGCGAAGCTGATCAAGACCGGACTTACGCGTTCAACCACAACCGATGCGGGCGGACGTTATCGTCTGATCCAGCTCGAGCCTGGAACGTATCTCGTTCGGATTTCATTTCCGGGGTTTGCAGTTCAGGAAACCACGGATGTGATAACCGTCGCAGGACAGGCGGTGCAGCTTGAGGCGACGCTGATCCCCTCGGACGTTGTCGTGGAGCCGGTGTTGATTACAACCGCGGACACTCCGGTGGTAGATACGAAACGAACTGTCGTTGGCGCCACGCTCACGTCACGCGAAACAGAGTCGTTGCCGATCGCGACGCGTTCAGTTTTCGATCTGATCTTCCTGCTTCCGGGCGTCACGGAAGAGCCACTCTCAACGCGCGACCTCGCGGAAGACCGCAACACGAACCACGCAAACACGCCCGAGGAGGCCGGAACTTTCTCACTCGCAGGCGCCCCGGCTTACTCAAACAATATGACGATCGACGGCCTGGACAACAACGACGATCGCGCCGCTCGCGAACGTTTCTCGCCGTCGCTCGAAGCCGTAGCTGAAGTGCAGGTGATCACGAACCAGTTTTCCGCCGAGTATGGTCGAGCGTCCGGCGGTCGTATCAATCTTCGCACGCGCAGTGGTTCGCAGCAGTTTCACGGGCGAGGGTTTTACTATTTCAGGGATGAAGCACTCGACGCAAACAGTTTTCGTAACAACTCACTTGGCCTCCAGCGCCTGCCGCTACAGGAACACGTAGCAGGGTTGACCCTCGGTGGGCCTGTATGGGTTGCGAAACAGAGCGTCTTTTTCGTTTCATACGAGATGAACAGGGTTCTCGATAGCGCACTGATCGACACGCTCGTCCCATTGCAGAAGAACTTCTTGTTTCAACTGCCTTCGCCGACGCATCCGCATCGCAGCAGGCTCGAGGATGCCGAGGAACCCACACGCGCCGCCGAGATCGCGCCGTTCATCTTATCCGTCAGTACACCGCTCAAGAACACGAGCATCACCACGCGCGTGGACCACGTATTTGGACCGCACAACGCGGCCATCGTTTACCAAGCAGGGCGACTTAAAAATCTGCGACAGTTTGGCGGCGGTAATCGACTCGCGGACGCGCTTCAGGGACGCCGGCGAAATTCCGACGCGATCTCGATCTCGGATACGTTTGTCTTGTCTGACACGCGCGTCAATCAGCTGCGCTTTCAGTACTCGCGCCTGGCGCCCGCCTTCGTAGCACAGGGCGGTGACAAACCAGTCGTGCTCATTACGTTGAATGATCCGTTGAGCTCTGAGGATCCGGAGAGACGTTCGGGCACACTCGTCGCCGGCTCTTCAACCGCTGGCGGCAGCGACCGGCGTGAGAATCGACTTCAGTTACAGAATGTCCTTTCGCTCGTCAGTGGATCTCATTCGTTGAAACTCGGAGTGGACGTTCATCACGTTCGTTCAACTTTCATCGACTTATCGGATGTGACGGGCACGTTCAACTTTGCGAGTGTTGGCGATTTTCTCACGGGTGCTCCGAGCCGTTTCAGGCAAAATTTTCAGAGCTCTTCCACGCAGAAGAATCTTTACGCCGGCGTTTTCGTGCAGGACGAGTGGCAGATCGTGCCGCAACTGCTGTTGAGCTACGGTTTGCGGTACGAGTACGAAACGATACTTCGCGACACTGACAATTTCGGTCCAAGACTTTCACTTGCTTACAGCCCATTTGAATCGGGCAAGCTCGTGCTGCGCGCCGGAGCCGGGATCTTTTTCAATCGTCCGTTGCTGCGCACGATCGACGATTTCACGTTAGGCAAACAGCAACTCTTCTTCGACACCAACCTGCTTCGCGATCCGCAAACAGGCAAACAGATGACAGTCGAGCAGCGTCGAGCATTCATTGCTGCGAATCTCAGGTTTCCGGAAACGTTGAATGTTAACTCGCCCGTCGTGCGTGAGTTTGGAGTGTTGAATACGGATTTTTCGCGGCGGTTGGATTCTGCGCTGCGAGTCCCGGAGAGTTATCAGATCAACGCGGGCGTCGAGCGCGATCTCGGGCGCGGCTATTCCGTGGAAGCAAACTTCACTTTCACGCGCGGGGCGCATCTGTGGCGGGAGTTTAATGTGAATGCGCCAGTGTTGCCGCCGGGCTACAGGAATTTCACGGAGTTTCTCGCCTCACGCGATTTCCCAAACTTTAGAAATGCGCTCACCTCAACGCGTCCGCTTTATAACGTTGCTAATGCAGGTGAGCTGGTGAGATTTAGCTTCGGAGGTTCAAACAATGTGGTTCGGACGGTGGAGTTTGGTGTGCCCGTTTCGGTGATGAATCTGAATAGCCCGAGCTCCACGACCATGCTCGACGTGGCGCTGGCTGCTATCAACCATCTTCGCCCTGATCCCACGCGGGGTGAGATCGAGCAGCTCATTTCCGCCGGAAACAGTTTCTATCGTGGAATGACGCTTGAGCTTCGGAAGCGATTCGATTCGCGCTTCACGTTTCGCGCGGGTTATACGTTCTCGAGTTTGATTGATGATGGTGTTGTGAATACTTCCGACGCGCTCGTGCCGGGAGACTTCCGCGCCGAGCGTGCACGCAGTCTGCTCGATCGCAGGCACCGGTTCGTCTTGTCGGGAACGTTCGATTTACGTGTGTTGCAGTTGTCGCCTATCTGGCGTGTGGCTTCGGGAGCGCCGTTCAACATTTCGCTTGGTGGATCGGATCGGAATATCGATGACGTTTCAAACGATCGGCCTAACTACTCTGGAGATCTGCGTCTGCTGCGCTGGCGTGCGCCTGGTGAGGCTCTTGATCCGCGAGTGATCGAAGCGTTCAGTGTGCCTCGGATTGGGCAGGTGGGGAACCTGCCTCGGAACGCCGGGCGTGGTCCGGGGTTGTTCGTGTTCGATCTCAATGTGACGCGAGAGTTCGGTCGTGTGCGGGCGTCGGTCGAGTTCGATAATGTGTTGAATAAGACGGTGTTCAGTTTTGGATCCGAGTTTATCGATGCCGATTCGTTCCTGATGCCGACAAGGACGATGAGACCCAGGCAGATTCGCCTCGGGGTGAAAATCGATTTTTAGCCACAGATGAACGCGAATGAACACGGATTTAGGCACCGAGCATTAACCCAAGCCATCATTGGAGTATTCTATGAAGTCTACAATGAGTTAGGGGCGGGTTTCTTGGAGTCTGTTTACCAAAAATCTTTGGGTTTCGCCCTGGAGTCGGCGGGCTTTACGGTCCATAACCGTGTAGATATCCCCGTTTGGTTCCGAGGACATCAGGTTGGGCAGTTTGTAGGCGATATGTTAGTGGAACGTTGCGTTCTGCTTGAGCTGAAAGCTGTCCGCGCGCTGGATTCTTCACATCAAGCGCAGCTCCTGAACTATCTGAGAGCGACCGACATTGAGGTGGGTTTACTACTCAACTTTGGGGCGAAACCTGAGTTCAAGAGATTAGTCTATGACAACGCAAAAAAGAAAATGCGCTGATCTGCGAAAATCCGCGTTTATCCGCGGCGCTGCTTTTCGCACCGAGCCCTTGAGCGTTCAATTCGTCTTTTCATCCAGCGATTCATTGAGTCCATCCTTCTACTTCTCTCTGTTGACGGGTCGTACGAATCAGTTGCCTCGCAGGTTGCATGCCAACCCGTCTTCCCAATCTCTAACGCGAATTTTTCCGCCAAAAAGGACCATTCGCCGCACGATTTGGTGTCGCCAGGGCGCAAATGGCTTGTGATAAACTCCGACTCGTGGCAGTAACTGACTCACAGTCGGAGCATGTTAGCGAGGTCGATTCGGCCCTGCTCGACGCCGAGCTCTTCATGAAATATCAGGCGCCGGAACGGGCGATCAAGCGCCTCCGCACCGCCCTGGAGCTGAATAGCCGTTCAATCAAACTCCGCGAACGCCTCCGAGAAATCTGCGCCTCCAGCAAAAACGTCGAGGAAGCAGCGCGCCAGTGTCTTGCCCTCGCCAGCCTTTATATCGAACGCGAAGACTTCGATACCGCCCACGAGCGCCTGCTCGAAGCCAAGCAACTCGATACACGCATAAATATCGCCGGCGGGCTCGAAGCCATTCGTCGCGGGCGCCGCCCTGATCTAAAGCCGGTACCCGCGCCCGAGGCCCAGTTTGAACGCAAACACTTCACACTCGCAGGCGATCTCAGCGCGATCAGCGTCTTTGACGCCGTTCAGGTCATTGAAAACGCCCGGCTAAACGGGGTGCTCACACTCAATGGCCCCAAACACGAGGGGCAAGTGATGTTCAATGACGGACGAATTGTCGACGCCTCGTGCGGCGGCGAAATCGGAGATCTCGGCTTTCAAAGAGTGGTGGAAATCAGCAGCGGCACCTTCGAATTTCAAAAAAGCTCCGAACAATTCACTGCGCGCATACAGGCGCTCAGCAACACCAATCTCATCCTCGACACCCTCCGCATGCTCGACGAAAAGAACGCTTAGTCGATCAGCACTCGAGTGTTGAGGGCTTCGGCTTTTTCGATCGCGGTGAGCAGGCGCAGAAACTGCGTGTAGTTGCGGCTCCGTGAGGTCAGGCGTGCCACTTCTGACTGGCTCAATTCACTGCGCAGGATGAGATCGAGAAAATCGTAATAGTCGGCAGCGGCTTCAAATGGAAGCTCGCGTGTGTAGGTAGTCGTGTCGCTGTCGTCGGAACGAAAACCGGCGAGGAGATCGAAGATGTTGTCGGTGGTGAGTCGTGAACCCTCGCGTGAAAGCACGATCGGAACGCGAAGTTCGAAAAACCTCAGCCCTTCGTCAGTAACTACGCGCCGCAGTTCCTTCGTCGCCTCACCATCAAAAGGCGACTCCGGATCGATCAGTATCCGGAGCAGCCGTGGCTGGTCTTCTTTATCCAGCGTGTCCAAAAAAAGTTGAACACGGTCGGCGAGAAACTTTTCAAACTGCGCTTCGACCGGATAGTTAATCCGTCCAAGACACCCCACCGACTCACCATCGCCCGCCGCTTCAAGCGGCAGGCTGGCTGGACAATGCAGGCAGACGGTGGTCGCCTCCTGCATCCGCTCGATTTCGGGGCTGGCGCGCTCAATCCAATGGATCTTCTCGGCTGACGGAGCGCTCGTGTCGCCGGTGGTGAGCTTTGCGTGAAGGCTGCTCAAGCGTCCCCACTGGCGCAGGTGCTGCTCGGAATAATTGGCGCGCAGGGGACAGGCGTATTGCAGTGCGAATTCCAGCGACATGCGGAGATTATAGGTCATATAGGACTTATAAGACCTATACGACCTATTATCGCCTTTGTGATAAGCTTTCCACATTTCCCGCAACGAAGTGCCGCTTAGAGAGGTCAAGCCCATGGCAGTCAGTCAGGAACTCTTGGAGATACTTGCATGTCCGGCTTGCAAGGCAAAGGTCGAGGTCAAGCCGGACGGACAAGCCTTGAAATGTGTCGAGTGTAAACGTGTTTATCCCATCCGCGACGATATTCCGGTGATGCTCATCGACGAGGCCACCATCGAAGAATGATTCGATGAAGGCCGCAGAAAGAGCGCAATGACACAAACAATAAAAGCAGATTCGTATGTGCCATTTGTGCTTCCTCGTGGCTTAGACGCGCCGCAACCCCTCGCGCCTTCACGCTGGGACTGGAGCGAGGTGCGGAAAGTCCTGCTGGTTCGGCTGCGATCCATCGGCGACACCGTTCTCGCCACCCCTTCCATCTTTGCTTTGAAACGATTTCTGCCGGACGCCGAGATCGATATCCTGGTTGAAGACTGGGTCGCGCCCGTCCTGGACCATCATCCACATCTGAATCGCGTGATCGTGCTCGAGCGCGGCGGTTTGCGCGCGCGGACACGCGCAGCGCGCCAGCTAAGATCCGCCGGTTACGACGTTGTTTACAATCTTCACGGTGGAACGACAGCGACATTTCTGACGCGCGCCACAGGTGCACGACATCGCGTCGGTTTCGAGAGCTATCAGTACGCTCAACTTCACAATCATCAAGCTCCATCGCCCTTAGCGTTGTGGCAACAGCAGAAGACGCATTCAGTCGAGCAACAACTTGCTTTACTCGGTTGGACCGGTGTGCCCGTGACGGATCGTCCGCGGACGCAGTTGGGCATCAATCCTGAAGCCGCGAATTTGGTGGACCAACGGCTCAAGGCTGCCGGTCTCGATTCACGCAGATTTGCGCTGATTCACCCTGCGGCCGCCTTCGCTACAAAGCAATGGGCGGTGGAAAACTTCGCGCGCGTCATCGAACATCTCGCGGAGAGAGGTTTTGCTTCCGTTGCCATCGCCGGCCCAAACGAATCCGCGTTAATCCAGAATTTAATATCCGCGTCATCCGCGGCAGTTACAACCTTTGAACTCGCGCTCCCGGAAGTTACCGCACTCGCCGCACGTTCAGATTTGTTCGTCGGCAACGACAGTGGCATCGCGCACATCGCAGCAGCAGTTGAAACTCCGAGCGTAGTCATTTTTGGATCTTCAAACGTAGCGCACTGGCGTCCCTGGAATCGCTCGGCCGCGGAGGTCGTGTTTGAAGAGATGCCGTGCCAGCCTTGCCACGGCTACTTTTGCGAAAAGTTTGCTCAGCCGGAATGCATCCTGCGGGTGCCGGTGCCGAGAGTGATCGCCGCTATTGAAAGATGTCTCAGTTAACTAAAACTCGCGCTTCCGAAATCCTCCAGGGCCTCCGCAATCGTTACGTCCTCGTGCTCGGAGACGTGATGCTCGATGAATTTGTTTGGGGCGACGTTACGCGCATCTCGCCGGAGGCGCCCGTCCCCGTTGTGGACGTGTTGAGGGAGTCGGTGCATCTCGGCGGCGCTGCAAACGTGCTCGCAAACCTCGTGGCGCTCGGCGCGCGTGGTTCGGTCGTCGGGGTTGTCGGTAACGATCGGGCAGGCGAACGTTTGCGCACGGGCGCGCGGGAACTCGGCAGTGACGATCAGTATCTAATCACTGACGAAACGCGCCCTTCAACGATGAAGACGCGCATCATCGCGCATAGCCAGCTGGTGGTTCGCACCGATCGCGAGCTGCGCACGCGCGTGAACGAGAAGATCGAAGAGAAGCTTCTTGCGTGTTTGAAAGAAGCGTTGAAACAGGCCGACGCGTTTGTTGTTTCAGACTACGACAAGGGCGTCGTCACGCCGGGCATACTCCGCGAGATTTTGCCGATCGCGTACGAGCGCGTTCCTGTTTTGATCGATCCGAAGCTGCGGAACTTCAACCTTTATCGTCCGGCAACGCTCGTGACGCCAAACCATCACGAAGCCTTGCGTATGAGCGACACCGAAGACCAATCAGACGATGGTTCGCACACGGCTGCAAAAGTTATCCGCGAGAAGCTTGGCTGTGACGCAGTGCTGGTGACGCGCGGCGATCGCGGCATGATGTTGCTCGAAGGTGAAGGTGAACCTGTTTACGTAAAGACGGCGGCGCGCGAAGTTTATGACGTTACCGGAGCCGGCGATACGGTCATCGCCGCTCTTGCGGGAGCACTCGCGTCAGGTGCAACGATGATCGAGGCCGCTGCATTCGCGAATCATGCCGCGGGAATCGTCGTTGGAAAAGTCGGAACCGCGACGGCGAGTGCGGATGAACTTTTAGCTACGTTTGGCTGATCCGCGTTATTCGTGTTATCCGCGGCTTAATACGATGATAGGTACGACCCTCCGCAACTATCGCATCACTGAAAAGCTCGGTGTGGGCGGGCAGGGCGCAGTCTACAAAGCTGTCGATACAAAACTCGGCCGGACGGTTGTCATCAAAGTAATTCCACCCGAGCTGAGCGCAAAGGAAGCAAACCTCAGACGCTTCGAACGCGAAGCACGTCTCGCGTCGTCGTTGGACCATCCAAACATCTGCACGATCTTCGATCTCGACGAAGTTGACGGACTGCACTTTATCTCAATGCAGTTTGTCGAGGGTAAGAACGTGCGCCAGCTTGTCGCTGGTCGTCCGTTGGAATTGAAGACCACGCTGCTGATCGGTCTTCAGGTTGCCGACGCGCTCGCAGCCGCGCACAGTCGCGGCATCATTCACCGCGATATCAAGTCGGGCAATGTGATGGTTACGTCGTCCGGCCAGGTGAAAGTGCTCGACTTCGGACTCGCGAAACTTCTCGACGACGAAGAAGCCACAACCAGAGGAATCCATCGCACCGAACTCACCGAAGTCGGCGTGCCGTACGGCACTGCAACTTACGCGGCACCCGAACAAGCGCGCGGCGATCGCGTCGACAAACGCGCCGATATCTTTTCTCTGGGCGTCTTGCTCTACGAGATGCTGACAGGTACGTGGCCGTTTCGCGGCAAGACGACGATCGACGTGCGTCATGCAGTGCTTCACGATCCGCCACGACCGATTTCCGAACTGCGTTCGAGTCCGATCCCGCCGCGCCTGAATCAAATCATCGACAAGGCACTCTCGAAAGAGCCACGCGATCGTTTCCAAAACATGGAAGACTTTCGCGACGAGCTGCGCCAGTTGCTTGAGGAAGTGGACGCCGGTGCCGTTGGTTTTCAGATGATCACGCCTGAGCCACCGCGTCATCTCGCGGGAGCCAATCCTGTTTCGCGCGCCGTTCGCTGGCTCAAGTCGATCACGCGGACGGAATCGCCCACCTCGTCGCCGAATTTCGTGACGCCGTCGAAGCAAGGCATTCACGAAACGCCGTTCACCACCGTAACGGAACAGGAAAAGAAGAGTCTTGCGATTCTGTGTTTCCGAAATCTGAGCAACGATCCCGCGTCCAGTTTTTACGAGTTCTCACTTGCGGACGCGGTGATTACCGAACTCGGCCGCGTGCGTTCGCTTGTCGTGCGGCCTTCGTCCGTAATCGCGAGATACCAGGGACAGCAAAGAGATCCACGCGAGATCGGTGAAGAATTGAATGTGGATGCGGTGTTGACGGCAGGATTTATTCACGGGGGCGATCGCTTTCGCGTAACTGCACAACTGATCGACGTCAGTTCCGGCGAGTTGTTGTGGACTGATCGCATCGACACCGCTGCGTCAGACATCATTGTCATTCAGGACACGATCGCGCAACGCATCGTAGAAGGCTTGCGCGTCGAGCTGAGTCCCGCCGAGCAAGGTAAAATCGGAAAGGCTCCAACTCAAAACCCTGCGGCCTACGAACAATATCTCCGTGGGCGCGACCTGTTTGCACGTTTCATATTTCGCACGTTGTCGCGAGAGGATTGCGACAATGCCATCGCGCATTTCGAACGCGCGATCCAGTTTGATCAAAACTTTGCATTGGCCCACGACGGGCTGGGAGCGTGTTACGTCAACCGCGTGTTCAAGGGGTTCGGTGGTTCGGAAGATTACGAACGCGCAGAGGCGGCGTTCACCAGAGCGCTCGCGCTCGATCCGAACCTTTGCGAGGCGCGCATGCTGATGGTGTTTGTTTATCTCTGGCGCGGACAAAAGCAGAAGGCGCGAGAAGAGGTGGAACGCACGCGCAAAGAGGCGCCGAATGAACCCGTAGTTTATTTCGTGAAGGCGCTGCTGCATCGACTCGACGGCGAGTATGGACGCGCGCTAAGCAGTTATGATCGTCTCGTGCGTCTCGATCCGGCGGCGCACGTGGTGGCGAGCTACAGCCGCGCGCTTGTTTACATGTACATGGGCCAGTTTGACGAGACGTTTCGACAGCTCGATAACGCAGGCGAACCCGACAACGCCCTCGTGAGAACTTTTCGTGGGCTCGGGTTGTATTACACGGGACACACGGATGAGGCGGCGGAGTTGATGAGAGAGACGGTCGAGCAGCATCCAAACATGCATGGCATACGTCCATTCATGGCAATGTTTTTGAGCGCGCAGGGCAAGCATGACGAGGCGTTGGCGCAGCTCACGCCGGACGTGAAACGAAACGGCGAGGTCGATGCGGACATCAGTTATTCGATCGGATCGGTTTACGCACTCGAAGGTTTGCAGGGAGATGCTTTCGAATGGCTCGAGCGTTCGATCTCGCTTGGCAACGCAAATCTGCCGTGCTTCGAAAACGATCCAAACTGGGCATCGCTGCGCGGCGATCCGCGATTTGTGGAGTTGATGGAGCGCGCGCGTGGGCGCAAAGCAAACGCTGAAAGCGTATGAAAAAACTATCCTTAGCTTATCTACTTTTACTCTCCGTTCTTGTTTCCGGCCTGCCGTTGACCGCAGTTGCGCAAAGCAGCACTCAGGCTCAGCCGCAAACGCCGGTTGCGCAACCGTCGCCGTCACCCGCGCCGGTAGCTTCGCCGGCACCATCACCGTCGCCGGTGATAAAGGTCACTCCTGCGCAAACGCTGCCGGAACTGCAAGCAAAGATCTCGGAGATCCTTGCACGACCCGAGCTCGCGCCTGCGATGGTCGGCGTCAAGGTCGTGTCGCTCGACAACGGACGAGTTCTGTTTGAAGAGAACGCGCATAAGCTCATGCGTCCTGCTTCAAACATGAAGATCTACACGGTTGCTGCTGCACTCGATCGCCTTTCGCCAGATTATCGTTTCGTGACTTCGGTCTACGCGCCCACGCGGCCCGATACCGCCGGTGTCATTCGCGGCAACCTGACGATTTTCGGCCGTGGCGATCCGTCGATTGCGGCGCGTTTCAACAACGGCGATTACTTTAAAACGATTAACGATCTCGCCGATCGTATCGTGGCCGCTGGTGTGAAACGTGTTGAAGGTGATCTTGTTGGCGATGAGAGCTACTTCGTTGGACCGAAGTACGGATCTGGTTGGCACTGGGAAGACCTGACGTGGTACTACGGCGCCGAGGTCACGCCACTCACGGTCAACGACAATGCTCTCGATTTATTCATCAAGCCTGGTTCAGCCGTGGGCCAACCCGCGGTGATCACAACTGGTCCACCCGATCCGCTGCTGACGATCGTCAACAAGGTCGTGACTTCGCCGAAGGGCGTGCGCCGCGAGATCTCCATTCACCGCGAGTTGAATGAAAATACGGTTACGATCATCGGAAGCATACCGCTCGAAGATCGCGGTTACACCGGCGGCATCGGAATCTCGCATTCCGGTCTGCTCTTTGTTTACCTGCTGCGAACGTCGCTCGCTCAAAAAGGCGTTGTGATCACGGGTAAATCTCGCACGACTGGAACAGTCAGCCAGCCGTCGTTAATCACGGCCGCGCCGGTGCTCGGGACAAATGGCGCGTCAACCGCGGCGGCTCCGGTTCAAAACGAGATCGCGACACTGCAATCACCGCCGTTCAGTTTGATCGCGGCGCAGACTTTGAAGCCCAGTCAAAACCTTTACACCGAACTGATCCTGCGAACACTCGGCAAAGTCACGCCGCCGCCTGCAACCACATCGAGTCTTGCCGAAACTTCCGAAAACCTCGGTTTGGAAGCGGTTAAGTCGTTTCTAAAAACCGCGGGTATCAGACCGGAATCACTTGTGCTTGACGACTGCTCGGGACTTTCGCGTAACGACATGATCACGGCCGAGGCGTCAGTGCAGTTGCTCGTGTTTATGAGTAAGCATCGTTACGCGCAAGTCTTTCGCGATGCGTTGCCGATCGCAGGCGTTGACGGCACGCTACGAAACAGGATGCGCGGCACGCCCGCGGAAAATAACGTGCGCGCGAAGACCGGATCGCTGAGTTCGGCCTCGAGTTTGGGCGGTTACGTTACGACTGGCGCCGGCGAAAAGCTCGCGTTCTCGATCACGGTGAACAATTACCCGCGCGATGTTGATGCCAGATCTTTGTGTCTCGACCCGATTACGGTCTTGCTTGCGTCGTTCGCAGGCAAGCCGAATTAAGAACTTGTTCAGAGTTCAACCTTTAGGTTGCTGCTCGTTCCCATGCCTGCAAGCTAAAGCTTGAACTCTGAACCTGGACCCTTATAAGGAGAACCCCATGTCAGCTGAAACAATCATTGGTTTGTGGAAAGATGTGAGAGAAGGATTGATCCAGGAAGTCGAAAAGATCCCCGAAGACCAGTTTTCATTCCGCGCTACGCCCGAAACGCGCAGCATCGCCGAAATACTGCAGCACATCATCCAGGCGCAAAAGGTGCTCGTCGGCGAGGCTTGTCGTGACGACACAAACCTCATGCGGCAATCGATGGTTGCCCACGCGATGGAGTATGCCCCCGGCGTACACAAAGTTACCGATAAGAATGGTCTACTCGAACTCCTTCGCAGCAGCATGGAGGAAGCCCAGGCGTGTATAGGCGGATCTGCGGACAAGCTTGACGCAACCATGACGGCACTCAACGGCCAGCCGACTTCCAAGAACGCTTTCCTCACGTTCTGTGTGAGCCACGAGATGTATCACCGCGGCCAGTTGACCGTCTTCGAACGCTTGTTGGAAATCGAGCCGGCGTTGACTGGTAAAGTCAAGAAGCTGTTTGCGCGAACTTCGTAAACGACGTTTCCACATGCGACCACAATTCACGAAGTTTCACGGACTCGGAAACGACTACCTCGTAATAGAAGCAGAGCAACTCGCCGGGATTTCAGATCTCGGCGAGTTTGCACGTCGAATCTGCAACCGCCACTACGGCGCGGGCGGCGACGGCATCGCGATCATCTCGACATCTGAGTCTGACGATGCGGATTTCAAATGCCGCATATTCAATCCTGACGGGAGCGAAGCGGGACTTTCGGGAAACGGAACCCGATGCGCCGTTGCGTATCTCTACTACAAAGGTCTCTGGAACAAAGACGAACTGCGCCTGAGCACCAGGACCGGCTTGAAGCGATACTTCCCGCGCGGAAGACCTACGCCGGGAAAATTTATTTTTGAATCGGAACTGGGCCAGCCAAAATTCGACACCGCCTCGATACCGATGTCGATCAATCCGCCGCGCGATCAGGTAATCCGTTATCCACTACCCGTCGATGGTATGCCGATCATGATTACAGCCATGCAGATGGGAAATCCCAACTGCTGCATCTTTGTTGACGATTTCGACGAGTTGAACTGGCG